>CAYMWT010000012.1:0-21379 GCA_964394055.1 uncultured Oscillospiraceae bacterium | reverse complement strand
GGACGGTGTGATATACTTTGGGTAATCCAGCGGCGCTTTCCCTGGTTCGCGGAAGAGAGTTCGATATATGATAAAAATACTTTTTGTGTGCCACGGCATGGTACTAACTTTGCCTGAAAAGTATTGATATATCAGGATTTTTTGATTATAGCCCCAGAATTTACGACACTTTTACGACACATAAGAGCCAAGCTATGATGGAAAAAGTTGTAAAAGGAGCCAAAAATGAAGATTTTATCCTGCGTTTTTAATATGGATACAGGCTGCGTAGAGCTGAAATTTGCCGACTGTAGTATGATTTCCATTGATACGGTCACTGTAGAAAATGAGATTGCAGACAATATGTATCAGCGATCAGAATTGGACTGGCTAATCTACAATGCGCCAATGGAATACGCTAATTTGGTGTTGTCCGGTAAAGTGGAGAACTACTTGAAAGGGCCAACACTCCACGGAATGAACGAATGACCAGAAAATAATGGGCACAGAAGACAGTATGTCGGAAAGAAGGATTGCGTTGGAGGTTAGCACGCCATCGGCGTGCATATTCTTTGCCATCATAAAGCAAGCAACTTCCTTTCTGCACTTCATGGTCTCTCTTTCGGGGAAAAGCACCCACCACCAGTAAAGCCACAGGTATAGCGATTGGTGCTAATCCGCCGCCATTTCCAGCAGCACCTCACATAGTTTGTCCCCAAATTCATCTGTTGTTAGAATGGTGTCCCCTGGCAGATGCAGTTCCTCTACGGCATAGTGGCGATCCAGCATCACCTTGCATGCCTTATCCACTCTTCGGGCAAGCTCTGATTCATTAAGGGAATATCTTAACAGCATAGAAACCGCTGAGAAAATGCACACCGGACAGACTTCTCCCCTGCCGATCAGCGCTTCGTTGGGATTGTGCAACTGATTGGGGGTGTAAATGCCCCTTCCGTCCGGCGCAAGCTCCGCAGACCCAAAGAGGCAAGGTGTGCCGCTGAGCTGTGTCAGCTCATCCGCTATGATATCACCATAGGCATTGCTGGTCAGGATCACATCAAATATGCCTGGCTCCCGGATAACATCCATGGATGCCGTGTCCACATATCGATTTTCCAGCACCACTCCGGGGTAGTTAGCGGACAGCTCAATAACCTTCTGTCGCCACAGGGCACTGGATGCCAGAACATTTGCCTTATCCAGACTAGTCACCTTGTTTCTCCGGTTTTTTGCCCTGCGGAAGGCATAGCTGGCAGTTTTGGCGATAATTGTTTCGTTGTAATATTCCAGGTCGCTAGCCTCCCGTCCCGCTTCTCCCGTACCTGCACAGTGCTCCCCCGCCAGCATGCCGCTGCTCACATCCCGAACCATCAGGATGTCAAAGCCGTCCCGAATAATGGATTCCTTCAGGGGAGAAAAAGCTTTCAGTTCCGGCAGCAGTCTCACCGGGCGCAGGTTGGTACAAACCTGAAATCCTTGACGCATTTTCAGCAGTGCCTGCTCCGGCTTCTTTTCCCTGGGAAACTCCGCATATTTTTTTGCGCCGATATTGCCGAACAAAACCGCCTGGCACGCCAGTGCTTCCTGTAATACGGTATCCGGCATGGGATCTCCGCACGCATCAATGCTTGCTCCGCAAGCTTTGAGAATATGTAGATCAAAATGAACATTGGGTGCGGCGGAGCGCAGATTGGTAAAGGTTTCCAAAGTGCGGAACAGCTTGATTGCCTGGTCCGTCAGTTCCGGGCCGATCCCGTCCCCCGGAATAACTGCGATTGGATAGTTGAGCATTCTTTTTTCTCCTTTTAACGGAAATACCGGATGACCTTTGGGGTGCATCCGGTATTTTTCCTTATTTTTTACGTGCTTTTCTGACTTGCTCCGCCTCATCCCAGAGCCGCTGATCCGCTTCCGTTTCCAGGATCAGCTGAGGGATTCGGGTTGGCCGACCATTGTCGTCAATGGCCACAAAGTTGAAAACAGCGCTTCCTGCATGGCCCTGGGAAATGCCGCACTGTTCCACCTCTGTATCCAGCCGTACCGCAAAAGAGGTGCGGCCTGTATAGGTGACTCTGCCCCGGATAGCCACCGTTTCCCCTGCGTAAATGGGGCGCTGGAAAGTGACATTCTCGATGGAAACCGTGGTAACCCTTCTCCCCGCAAAGCTCAATCCCACAATTCCGGAGAATTCATCGTACATGCTCAGCAGCGCACCGCCGAACATGGTCCCGTTGGGATTCAGCATTCCCGGCATGGCCACCCGGCGCAGAACCATTTCCGTTTGGGAGGCGGGCACCGGTGTCAGTTCTTCCATACCTGCCTCACTTATCCCAGGAGAAGCCGCTCCACACCAGCTTGCCGGTATAGTGCTTTGCCGCTTCTTCCCCCCGCAGTACACGAAGGGCACCTGCGGCCATGGCTTCCATCTCAAACTCCCCGGGATAGGCCGTCACAGGGGCGATCCAACCGCAGTATTTCTGTAACTGCTCCACCAGGTCCTTGCTGTGAACCATGCCGCCTCCCAGCAGGATGCCGTCCACCTTGCCTTCCAGTACGCAGGCCATGGAGCCAATGCTCTTGGCAATCTGGTAGATCATGGTATCCCATACCATTTGAGCCTTCTGATCTCCGGCCGCTGCCCGGTTGGTCAGCTCAATGGCATCGGAGATGCCCACCTGGGACACAAAGCCGCCGGTCTTGGTACACAGGGCTCTGACCTCTTTCAGGTCCTTGTCCTTCAGGTATTCCAGCAGATTCGAGACAGAGATGCTGCCGCAGCGGGTAGGTGCCATGGGGCCTTCGCCCCCTACGATATCGAAGCCGTCCACCATTCTGCCGCCCCGGTGGGCGGACACGGAAACGCCGCCGCCGATGTGACAGACCACGAAATTGCAGTCCTCATATTTCTTTCCCAGGGTCTTTGCGTGACGGATTGCCGTCTCCTTCAGGTTCAGGGCATGGAGATGGATGATCCGGTAAACGCCGTCAATACCGGTCATTCTTGCTAAGTCCTGCAATTCGTCCACATCCGGCGGGTTGACTACAAAGGCCTTCGCCCCATACTGCTTCACCAGAGCGTCGGCGATCTGAGGGCCAAGCTGAGCCGGATGCCGCACACCGTTGGCACCCCTCGTGGCATGATCCAGCAGCAGCTCATCCACGACATAGGTACCGCCCTCCATGGCAAGCAATCCGCCGCCTCTGCCCACGAAGGCGTCTACCCCCTCCAGGGTGATGCCGCTGTCAGATAAAAGGCGGTTGATGGTCTCCATGCGGTAGGGCATCTGTTCAGAAATGCCACGGTACTGTGCCAGCACTGTGGCATCATGGCTGACATTTTTGGAAAAGAGACAGGTATCGTCCTCAAACAGTGCAATTTTGGTTGAGGTGGAACCTGGGTTAATTGCAAAAATCTTCATATGTTACCCCTTTTAATTCATATCCATGGTTTATTCCTCAGGTCCGGCACAGCAGAAGCCAAAACGATACCACTTATGGTGCTCAGGCATAATGAGAGCTGCTCCCGGCTGCTTTTCCCGGCATGCTGCTTCCAAAGCTTTCATGTACCGAGGGAAGCTGAACCTTCCCTCCACAACAAAGGCCTTTCGATTGGCTTCGCTCATATCGTGGAGCATATCCGGAACCGCTTCAAACAGCTTTTCGGTGCAGTCATAGTGGTGGGGAATGATCACTTGGGTACCCATGGCGGCTACCAAAGCAGCAAATTCATCAAAACTCTGTTTGGGGCTGACGTGCATCAGGGAAATATTGGGATGGATTCCGGCAAACCGGTGCTTCTGGTCAGGGGACGTCATGCCCGCCCATACCAAAATGCGGGTTCCATCATTGGTTGTGATCAGGTAGTTGACCAGCTCCACATTTCCAAACCACATCATCTTGTCCTGGGTACCATCCTGTTTCACGAAATCCCGGCCGCTGGGGCGATAGCCTCTGGGAGATTCGGTGTGGCGTCCGGAAAACACTTCGATGGTCACATCGTCAAATTCATATCGATCGCCGCCCCGAACCGGGAAGATCCTGGCACAGTTTAAATCCTGGGTCTGACACAGGGGATCCACGGACAGTGCCGGGCAGAAAATATAGGTGTTGGGAAATTTGTCCTGGATCGCACGCACATCGTTGGCATGGTCAAAATGGATATGGCTCAGGCACAGATAGTCGCATCTTTCAATTTCGTCGATGGAGATGGGCCAGCAGGGAATTCCCTTGATATCCGCGTTCAGGAATGGATCCAGCAGAATGTGCTTGCCGTTGGACATTTCAATTTCAAACCCGGCAGTGTTCAACCAGCGCAGGCGGATCCCGTTATGTAAAAATTCAGCGCTCATGTTTTCCCTTTCTAAGAAACTCTTCCGGCCTTCCGCAAGGGGAAAGCCGGAAGGTTTTCGTTTATACGATATGAAGCTTTAGGAGGTAATGGTTATAGCATAAATATCGGGTATAGCAAACCGATCCAAATGACCATCAGAGCACCGCCGATCCGGGTGGAGATGGAGGAGAAGGCCAGCAGCTCCATACGGTTGCAGGCAGACAGCACAGCCAGGTCGCCGGAACCGCCAATGTTGCAGCAGCACAGTCCGGCGGTGACACCGGTTTCAAAGGCATACAGGCCGAAAAGGTGGCCAAACAGCATGGCACCCAGGAAAGCACCCAGAACGCCCAGGAAGATCACGATCAGAGCAGAGGGGCTGAAATAGGAGGTCAGATCCGTCAGCTTCAGAGACTTGATGCCGATACCTGCGATGAGCATAGGCAGCAATGCACGGATGTTGAAGTTCATGGCATTGGCAGCGTAGTTGCCAACCTTCTCGTCCATAATGCCGGTGCATTTAATAACAATGGCAATGATGATCGACCAGGCCAAGCCAGGGATCACGCTGAGGCCGGGCAGCTTGCCCAGCATGTTTCCGGCTTCGTAGATGACAAAGCTCATGAAGATACCACCGCCCAGAGCCTTATAGTCGTCGGTGGTAGCAGGCAGCTTCTTCTCCGCCTTGGTCTGCATGGTAACGCCCTTTGCCCGCAGAATGGTGGGGTTCTCGTCAGAGGATACCAAGCCGGGGAACTTGGCGCAGACGGCCTTACCAATGGCGGCCATGAGGACAGCAATGACGTTTGCGATGGAAGCGTAGCACAAAAATCTGCCGGCCATCTCGCTCATATCTGTACCGGTCAGGGAGGAATACAGGGCGGGGATGGTGGTCATGGCACCGCCGGAGCCGCCGGACATGCAGGGAGCGCCCACGTTAAACAAGGCCTCGAAGGGGCCGAAGCCGGTCACCAAACCGCCAATAACGCAGAACAGCAGGGCAAAAACCTGGGAGCCAATGATTGCAGGCATATAGCGGGCAGTCGAGCTCAGCAGAACTTTCCGATCCATCACCAGCACTGCACCAACCAGCAGGCAGGCAATGTAGGCATCCTGGAAGCCGCCGTTCATCAGAACCTTGACGCCAGCCTGCAGTTCTTCGGGAACCAGGCCGAAGTAGTTCATAGCGGATGCGCCAAACAGAGGCAGCAGGCATGCGCCGCCCAAGTACTTATTGACAAAGGGAATGTTGTCGCCCAGCCAGAAGAAGATGCCGCCGACGGACATCAGGAACGCAAAAGTGGCAATGAAGGAGGTGGCAGTCAGCCCTTCCGCCAGCTTGACGGTGGGCATCATGCCCGTATAGGTGACGATCATGACGATCAGGAAGAAGGGGATGAAATACTTGGCTTCCAGACCGCATACTTTGAAGTTCAGTTTTTTTGCGTTGTCCATAGTGATTTCCTTTCTTTCTCTTTTGTTTTTTCCGGATTCTTTCAACGTGATTTCTCAAACGGGCAGCGTGGTGGGAATGGAGAGAACCATCACGCTGCCCGCAAAAGACAGGAGGATGGTTATTTTACGCCGCCAATGAGCGCATTGAGGACAATGGACATGAACTTATCCTCAGCTGTTGCACTGCGGCTGGTGATTACAACCGGAACCAGTGCACCCAATACCGCGCCGCAGGTCTTGCCGCCGCCGATGGTAGTAATGGTTTTGGCTGCTACATTGCCGCAACAGATATCCGGCACCACCAGAATGTCTGCGTCACCGGCTACGGGGCTATCATACCCCTTAATCATACCAGCTTCTTTGTCCATTGCCAAGTCATAACTGATGGGGCCTTCGATGGTACAACCGGGAACACCGGCTGCCTTAATGGCGTCCGCTTCCACGCACTCCGGCATTTTGGGATTGACCTTCTCCACAGCTGCCAGAATGGCAACCTTGGGATTTTCATACCCCAGGGCATGGAATGCGCCAACGGCATTCTGGATGGCCGCCTGCTTCTGGGCCTGGGTGGGATAGGTCAGCAGGCCCACGTCGGTAATGGCAAACACCTTGTGGTAGTTGGGAGACCACATCAGGGCCATCATGCTCATGGTGTCATTCTTGCGGATGCCCTTTTCCCGGTTGACCAAAACCTTCATGAGAGGGCCGGTTTCCGTCTTGCCCTTCATGATGCAGTCCAGTTTGCCTTCCTTCACCAGACGGCAGGCAATTTCCGCACACTGGGTGGGATCCTCGCCGGGAATCAGTTCCGCACCGCTTTCGGGGAAGTCGTACTTTTCCAGCAGCGCCTTGATCTTCTCAACATCGCCGATCAGGACCGGGAATACCAGGCCTTCCCTGGCCGCTTCCACGACGGCTTCCAGGGTGTGTTCATCCTGGGCCGCCACTACGCCGATGCGGCGCTTCACAGGACAGGCTGCCAGCATGGCTTTCAGTTCTTCAAAATTGCGAATCATCTCATGACCTCCCTGGATTTATGTGCGTTCCCAGGTGCGGGGGTCGGTCACAACACCGGTGATGGCGGTGACAGCGGCCACTGCGGGAGAACACAGGTAGGAAAGGGTTTTCTTGGTACCCTGGCGTCCGATGAAGTTCCGGTTTGCCGTGGAGAGGATCCGCTCATCATCTGCCATCAGGCCGTAGGGCATACCGCAGCACAGGCCGCAGCAGGGGTGGCAGACCACTGCACCGGCTTCCACAAAGGTCTGGATATAGCCCAGCCGAATGGCCTCCTTATACACCTTGTTGGTGGCCGGGGTCACGATGAAGCGCATATCCGGCGCTACCTTTTTACCCTTCATGTAGCTTGCCGCAATGGCCAGATCCTCCAGATTGCCGTTGGTGCAGGAACCCAGGTACACTTCGTCAACCTTGGTGCCCAGGATCTCGGAAATGGGATGCACATTGTCAACACCCTGGGGGCAGGACAGCTGAGGTTCCAGTGCGGACACGTCGTAGGTCAGAACCTTTTCGTACCGGTCATCCTCACCGGCCTTCACCCAGTCGATCTCCTCCAGAGACATGTCGTAATAGGCGGCAGTCTTTTCGTCGGTCTCAAACAGGCCGCACTTGGCGCCAGCCTCCAGGGCCATGTTGGAAACGGTGAACCGGGCCATCATGCTCATTTCGTGGGCGGCAGGGCCTACAAATTCCAGGCTCTTGTACTGGCCGCCGTCGGCCTTGATGTCGCCCAGAATTTTCAGAATGATATCCTTGGACAGCACACCGTCGGGCAGATGTCCGTTCAGTACGATCTTGATGGCCTCGGGAACCTTGAACCACAGCTCGCCGGTGATCAGAGCGGCGCACATTTCCGCAGTACCGATGCCGGTACAGAAGTTGCCTGCACCGCCGTAGGTGGTGGTATGAGAATCGGTAGCGGTGGCGATCTGACCGGGCCTCGCGTAGCGCAGCTCGTGCATCAGGGAGTGGCAAATGCCCTCGCCGATGTGATGCTTGGTGATGCCGTATTCCTCTCCGATGGCCAAGCCTGCATTATAGTGGGAGGTGTCGTTCTTGGCAACAGCCGTGGGCATGCAGTGGTCGTAGACAATGCAGACCTTATCGGGATCCGCAATCTTGGTGGCACCCATTTTGTGGAGGGTATCCAGCACATAGGGGGTGTAGATGTCGTGGATCATAAAGAAGTCGGGATGGGTGATCAGGATATCCCCGGGCTTGCAGTCCTTCACCCCGGCGTTGGCCATCAGTAGCTTTTCCGCCATGGTGTAGTTGCCCTTACCCCGCTCACCTAAGGGAAGCGGGTTTGCCTTGGTGGCTTCCTTTCCGGAGGCTAACCGCATCTTGGTATCCGCAATCAGTCCACCGTGGGAGACAATCTCAAAGAGGTTATCCGGACAGGCCCCGACGGGGAAGATGTGGCCGTTGACGCTGACGCTCTTGCCCACCTCCACGGTGACAATGTCGCCACCTTCACAGACGTCCTGAATGCCGTCGCAGGTGATCAGCAGGATGCCGGAGTTGAAGGCATTCCGGAAGAAGATCCGGGCGAAGCTCTTGGCGATGATGCAGCGCACTCCATTTCCGGAGAGGACGGTGGCCGCCTGCTCCCGGGAGGAGCCGCAGCCGAAGTTGCTGCCCGCCACCAGGATATCGCCGGGCCGAACGGAGGAACCGAATTCCGGCTTTAAGAGCTCAAAGGCGTATTTCTTCATCTCCTCAATGGTGGGGATGGTGCCCCGCTTTCCGGGAATGATGGTGTCGGTATCAATGTCGTTGCCGAATTTCCAGATCCGGCCGGAGAAAACTTTATCCATATGTACGCCTCCTTACATCATTTTGGTAGTGGCCGCTTCCAGGACGGATTCCACAGAGGCGGTGTAGACCACGCTGGTGGACACGCCCATGCAGCCATCAAAGGTATACAGGCCGGTGGTGATCAGATGTTCCCCCTTGTCAATGACGCCAGGGCCCTGCCAGACCACGCTCCGGTCACCCACAGCGTGAATCTGGGCACCAAAGTCAATGAACTTCTCGATCAGGCCTTCGTTCAGGGCCATCAGGTAATCCTGGGAGGTTGCCGGAACGATGGACAGGCGGAAGCCTCTTGCCAGTTTCTTCCCCTCCATCAGGGCAGCTGTCTTTCTCAGGTCGGCAATGGTGCCGCCGGTAAAGCCGCCGATCTGGCCGGCATTCAGGGAGATCCCCCTGACCGCCGCCTTGGGCAGGATAGCCGCTTCTTTCTGAGCCTCCCGGCTCTCGCAGGGCATCTTCACCATGGGAACGACGCTTCCCAGGTCAACGGTCACATCTGCGGTCTTTCCATCGGAGAAGAAGGCAGTGAATGCGCCGGTATCGCATACCATTGCGCAGAGGATGGCTTTGTGCTGAGCGGTCAGGCCTTCGCCGCCGGTCAGCTCCACGGCCTTGCCCTTTGCCGCTGTACCCAGGGCTTTCAGGATGGTGAGGGCTGCGTCCATGGGGGAGCCTTCCAGCTCTCCCGTCAGGCCTACGGTGATGGTCTGGGGTACGATGAAGCTGTAGTAGCCGTTTTCCAGTACCCGGGAAAGCTCCGGGATGGAAACATTCAGGCCCAGGGCCCCGATGCTGCCATAGATGGAATTGTATCTGCCGCCGCCAATGACGATCTGACCGGGCTTCACAATCTCATCCAGCATCCACTGGTAGCCCACGCCCACACTCTGGACGAAGCGGCAGCCAAACTGGTGGGCAAAGCGGTTGATCTTTCCAAAAATGAAGGCGCCCTCGGGACTTCCGGTGGGAACATCATGGTCAAAAATGACGCAGACGCCCTCGGGATTTGCCACCTTTTTCACATCTGCCAAGGCTTTGTGAGAGGGGCCGTCGGTAACAACGATATGATCCGGTTTTACTGTGATCACGCTGCCGGCATTCGCTCCCAGCAGGTTTTCAATCAGAGTAGCCATAGATAATCAAACCTTTCTCTTTTTTATGGGGGCTTTCGTGAATTACTTTTCTTCTGCCAGAGCCTGGTAGCCTGCGTAGCGTGCCTTGGCATCCTCCTCGCACTTGGCGTACAAATCGGAGGCAATGCTGGGGAACTTCCGTGCCAGGCTGGAATAGCGAACTTCGCCCTCCAGGAACGCCCGGAAATCGCCCTTGGGTGCCTTGCTGTCCAGGATGAAGGGGTTTTTGCCTTCGGCGATCAGCATGGGATTGTAGCGATAGAGCTGCCAGTAGCCGCACTCCACTGCGTTCTTCATTTCTGCCATGACGTTTGCCATGCCGGCCCGGAGGCCATGGTTGATGCAGGGAGAGTAGCAGATGATGATGGAGGGGCCGTCGTAGGCTTCAGCCTCGGTAACCGCCTTTAAAAGCTGAGCGGGATTGGCACCCATGGCAACCTGGGCCACATACACGTCCCGGTAGCTCATGGCCATCATGCCCAGATCCTTCTTCTTGGTGCGCTTGCCTGCTGCGGCAAACTGGGCAACGGCGGCCCGGGGGCTGGACTTGGAGGCCTGTCCGCCAGTGTTGGAGTAGACCTCGGTGTCGAAGATCATGATGTTCACATTGGCGCCGGTGGAGATAACATGATCCAGTCCGCCGTAGCCGATATCATAGGCCCAGCCGTCGCCGCCGAAGATCCAGACGGACTTCTTGCGCAGATGCTCGGCATTTGCCTGGATATCCTGCACCAGCTTCTCCGTATCTTCTGTGGCGGCAAAGCTGTCCAGAGCTTTCTTGAAGGCTTCGCTGGCAGCGGCGCTGGTCTCAGAATCGTTGTAGGAAGCCTGCCATGCCTTGCCCGCTTCGCAAATTTCCTGGCCCTCAGTCTTTTCGATCAGCTCTGTCACCTTGTCAAACAGGGCCTTTCTCTGCTGCTCCACGGACAGGTAGATGCCCATGCCGAACTCGGCGTTGTTCTCGAACAGGGAGCCTGCCACTGCGGGGCCATGGCCCTTCTTGTCCGTGCAATAGGGGAAGCTGGGGAAGGAGGTGGCCCAAACCTGAGAACAGCCGGTGGCTGTGGCAATGTACATATGGTCGCCGTAGAGCTGGGTCACCAGCTTGGCGTAAGGTGTCTCGCCGCAGCCGGCGCAGGCACCGGAGAACTCCAGCAGAGGCTGATTGAATTGGCTGTTCTTGACCGTCTTGGTGCCGTAGGGGTTGCGAACCTCGGGCAGAGCGTCGATGTATTCCCAGTTCTTTTCTTCCTCCCGCTGAGTGTCCAGAGGCTCCATGGAAATAGCCTTGGTGGGGCAGACGCTGACGCAGGAGCCGCAGCCCTGGCAGTCCAGCACCGCCACCTGCACCCGGTACTTATACTGGGAAGCCTTGGGCTTGGTGTCTACCGCCTCCATCTTCACGGGAGCGGCAGCCACTTCCTCGTCGGTGAGCAGGAAGGGACGGATGGCGGCATGGGGGCAGACATAGGAGCAGTTGTTGCACTGGATACACTTGCTGGCATCCCAGGCGGGAACCTTCACCGCAACGCCCCGCTTTTCATATTTGGAGGTTGCCTGGGGCATGGTACCGTCGGCGTGCTCCTTGAAGGCAGACACCGGCAGGCTGTCGCCCTTCATGGCGTTCACCGGCTCCAGGATCTTGGTGACGAAGTCGGGAACATTCGTTTTGACTAAGGGAGCAGGTACCTCCAGCTCTGCCCAGTAGGCAGGAATCTCAATCTTTACAGCGCCGCAGATACCCCGATCCACTGCGTTGTAGTTCATCTGAACCACCTTTTCGCCCTTCTTGCCGTAGCTCTTCAGGGCAGCGGCCTTCATGTAGCCCACGGCGTCCTCATCGGGGATGATGCCGGTGATGTGGAAGAAGGCGGCCTGCAAAATGGTGTTGGTTCGGTTGCCAAGGCCCAGCTCGGCGGCGATGGCCACGGAGTCGATCACATAGAGGTTGGCGTGCTTCTGGGCCAGGGCCTTGCGCATGGAGGCGGGCAGGTGCTTGTCCAGAGCTTCCACGTCTGCCCAGTCACAAGCCAGCAGGAAGGAACCGCCGTCCTTCAGATCCCCAACCATGTCGTAGCTGTTTACATAGGCCTTATTGTGGCAGGCAACGAAGTCCGCATGGGAGACCACATAGGAGGAACGGATGGGGGTATCGCCGAAGCGCAGGTTGGACTTGGTCACACCGCCGGACTTCTTACCGTCGTACTCAAAGTAGGCCTGGACATATTTGTCCGTATGGTCGCCGATGATCTTAATGGTGTTCTTGTTCGCACCCACAGTACCGTCGGAGCCGAGACCTTGCAGGAGACGGTGCCTTTGGGAATGATATCCAGCTCCTGCTCCACGCTCAGGCTGCGGAAGGTCACATCGTCCTCAATACCGATGGTGTAGTGGTTGGCGGGCTGAGCCTTGCGCATGTTGTCATACATGGTGACGATCTGGGCAGGGGTAGTATCCTTGCAGGCCAGGCCGAACCGGCAGGCATAGACGGGAATGTCCTTCTTGAATTCCTTCATCACGGAGCACACATCCTCGTAAAGAGGCTCGCCCACAGCGCCGGGCTCCTTGGTACGATCCAGCACGGTAATGGCCTTGACAGTCTCAGGCAGCTGCTCCAGGAAATGCTTCACAGGGAAGGGACGGTACAGATGAACGTTCAGGTAGCCCACCTTCTGGCCCTTTGCCATCAGATAGTCGATGGTCTCAGCGGCAGTTTCCGCCACGGAGCCCATACCCACCAGCACCAGCTCGGCATCCGGAGCGCCGTAGTAATTCACATTGTGGTACTCCCGGCCGGTGAGCTTGCTCATCTTGCCCATATATTCCTCAACCACGTCGGGCAGATTGTCATAGTAGGGGTTCATGACCTCCCGGCACTGGAAGTAGGTGTCCGCATTCAGGCCCACGGTACGAAGCAGAGGCCGCTCGGGGTTCAGAGAACGCTTGCGGAACTTCTCCAGCTCTTCATAATCCACCATACCCGCAAGCTCGTCGTAGTCCAGCAGATCCACCTTCTGGATCTCATGGGAGGTGCGGAAGCCGTCGAAGAAGTGAAGGAAGGGAACGTGGCCCTTGATGGCGGACAGGTGAGCAACGGCGCCTAAGTCCATGCACTCCTGGGTGTTGGAGGAGGCCAGCAGGGCGAAGCCGGTCTGGCGGCATGCCATCACATCGGAGTGCTCGGCAAAGATGGAGATGTTATTGGTAGCCACGTTCCGGGAGGCCACATGAATGACACCGGGCTTCAGCTGTCCGGCGATCCGGTACATGGTAGGGATCATCAGCATCATACCCTGGGAGGCGGTGTAGCTGGTAGACAGGCAGCCGCCGTCCAGTGCACCGTGCATGGAGGCAACCGCACCTGCCTCAGACTGCATCTCCACCAGCTTCACGCTCTGGCCGAAGATGTTCTTCTTTCCGCTTGCTGCCCACTGGTCCACGTAATCCGCCATGGGGCTGGAAGGGGTAATGGGATAGATCGCCGCAACCTCTGTAAAGGCATAGCTGGCATAAGCCGCAGCTTCGTTGCCATCCATGGTTTGTTTCTTTACCATATGAATCGTTCTCCTTACACATAATTTGCGTTTATCAAGTACGCCACATACCTGGTATACGCTTAGATTGCTATAACGTTAATCCAGTATTTTTTCCACGGTTTTGATTATAGTACGACGTGTAACTTGTGTCAATACTAATTTTTAAGTTTGTACAATGGTACAGAAATGAATGCTAAAATCTAGTTGTTTAGCGCAGTTTATTTTACTAAAATTCAGCGATTATTGTTGACATTTTAGTAAATTGCATTATAATAGAGATCAAGAAAATCTGATTCATTATAATAAGGAGGAAACCATAATGGCCGTACTCAAGGATGTTGCCAAGCTGGCAGGTGTGTCCGTTACCACCGCCTCCATTGTTGCCAACGGCAAATGGGAGGAAATGCGCATCTCCCCGGATACTGTCCAGCGGGTGCTTGCCGCAATGGAAGAAGTTCACTATCATCCCAACCAGAGCGCCCGCCAGCTGCGTCTTCCCAATCAGCATCATATCCGGATCGCCTTTTTCTGGCCCATCGATGTGCGGACCAATATGCTGGGACAGCGTCTGGCCCATATCTACAGTGTTCTGATGGAGCAGGAGCTGGATTATGAGATCGTCGTCCAAACCTATTTGAACAACCGGATCGAGGACTTCGCCAGTACCCTTACCAAGGGCCGGGTAGACGGCGCCATCATCGGGGCCGCCACCGACAAGGACATCGAACAGCTGGAACGGCTGAATATCAGCGTTCCCATTGTGCTTCTGAATCGGGTAAGCCATAAATTCTCCACTGTAGGCGTGGATCACGCCCAGCTGGGTATGCAGATTGCTGCCCTGATCCAAAAGAAGGGCTACGCCCAATGTGCCGTCATCAAAACCGCCGGACAGTATCACGGCGCTACCATCCGTACCCGCTCCTTCCTCAATGCCTGCAAGCACCTGGGCATTGCGGTCAGGCCGGAGTGGACCTTCAGCGGCCAATCCAATATTTCCGGCGGCGCTTTCGCCACGGAGGAATACTGTGCCCTGACAGAGCGGCCCAAAATGCTTTACTATGAGGCGGACTGTATGGCCCAGGGTGGTCTGTATGTCCTCCAAAGCCACGGGATCTCTGTCCCCCAGGATGTGGAGCTGATCGCCGTAGGCACCCAGTCGCCGGAAACCATGGAGTATCTCCATCCGTCTATCAGCTGCGTGTCTCTGCCCACCGTGGTGGACAAGCAGGCCATGTCCACCCTCATCCGCATGATTCAAGAGCATATCCAGGAGCCCATCCACATTGAGCTGGAGCCTCAGGTGCAGCTGCGGGGCAGCTTTTCACTGTAAAAATGGGGAAAAGAAAAAGTGGCTGTCTTGCGGCAGTCACTTTTCGTCATTATCCATATTTATCTTGGGTAATAATTATAGGAAATAACCAATTGACAAAGGGATCGTCTCTGTGCTACGATAAGTACAACGATGTACTATAACGTTTCAGTATTGATTCCACACCTAATTGCAGCCCGGCCACGCCACAGGTCCTGCCTGCGATCCTACCAAATAAAGAAGGTGTGTGAATCCGATGTCATTTGGACAATTTACAACCAACACCCCCATTCGTTTCAACAGCCTGGATTTCCGGGACGGACAGCAGTCCATGCTGGCGACCCGGGTAAAAACGGAGGACATGCTTCCGTTTTTGGAGCGCATGGACAAAATCGGCTATACCAATATGGAAATGTGGGGCGGTGCCACCTTTGATGTGTGCATCCGCTATTTAAATGAGGATCCATGGGAGCGTCTGCGGAAGTTCAAAGCCGTGATGAAGCATACGCCCCTGAAAATGGTGCTCCGGGGTCAGAATCTGGTGGGCTACAAGGCCTACCCCGACGATATTGTCAAGCGGTTCGTTGCCGCCGCTGCCCGGAACGGCATGGATATCTTCCTGATTTTTGACGCATTGGAGGATCTGCGAAACTGTGAGGTTCCCTTCCAGGCGGTTCTGGATGCGGGAAAGCAGGTTGAGGGCTCCGTCCAATACAATATCAGTCCCTATCACACAGACAAAATGCGGGTGGAAAACGCATTGGAGCAGCAGAAAATGGGCGCTTCCGGCATCCATGTAGAGGATATGGCAGGACTTATGACCCCAGAGGGTGCCTATTCTCTGATTTCCGATATGAAAGCTGCCTTGGATATTCCTGTGTATCTCCACTGCCACTGCACCGGCGGTATGGCGGAAATGTGCTATCTGGAAGCCGCCCGGGCCGGCGTAGACGGTCTGGACGTAGTTACCTCCCCCATCGGTCTCGGCCCCTCCCTCCCCGCCATTGAAAGCATGGTTGCGGCATTGAGAGGGACGCCCCGGGATTCCGGTATCGATCTGGCAGCTTTCAACTCCCTGAACGCAGACTTCAAAGCCCTGCGGAAGAAGTACAGTGAAAACGCCTCCGCTCTGGTGGGCGTGGACGTTGGCTGCTTGCAGCACCAGATCCCTGGCGGAATGCTGACCAATCTGGAAAGCCAGCTGAAAATGATGAAAGCATTTGACCGTCTGCCCGAAGTTTTGGAGGAAGCCATCCAGGTGCGTGCCGATATGGGCTATCCCCCTCTGGCAACCCCCTCCAGTCAGATGTGCGGCCAGCAGGCCACCACCAACGTTCTCTCCGGGAAGCGCTACGGCATGATCTCCAAGGAGATGACCGAGTATTGCCGGGGTATGTACGGAAAGGCCCCCGGCCCCCTGAATCCCGATCTGGTGAAAAAGGCTCTGGGCGACGAGCAGCCCATTTCCTGCCGCCCTGCCGAGCTTCTGGCCCCCGGCTGGGAGCAGGCCCAAAAGGAGGCTGGCGACCTGGCCGCCTGTGAAGAAGATGTCCTGACCTATGCTCTGTTCCCCACTGTGGCTCCCAAATTTCTCAAAGCCAAACGAGAACAGGAGTGGAACAACTGCACCTATACCATCGAGGAGGTAACCGAATGAAGCAGACCAATCCTGAAAAGATCCAGCGCTCCCAGGCAATCCTGGCTCAGCTGAAAGAAGCCCGGGGCGGCTCCCTGCTGGAGTCCCATCTGAAAATGGGCAACGACCCCTATCTTGCCAAGATGTTCCTGGATTCCTACGAAAACAACAAAGCCGACGGGGTTCTCCCCAAAAAATATAAGGAATTGATGGTCATGGCCGTAGGCATGGCCACCGGCACCGCCACCACCATGAATGTCCACGCCAAGCTGGCCGTGCAAAACGGTGCCACCGTGGATGAAATCTGCGAAGTGATCCGCATGATCTTCTTCACCTGCGGGGTTACCAGGCTGCTGCCCATTCTGGAGCAGCTGGATCTGGAGGCCATAGACCTGGCCGAAGCATAAAGCGATTTACTGTGAAAGCTACGCATTCACAGTAAACATATATTATTAAAGTGCCTGCATCTCGCCCCTACGGGGCAACCGATGCAGATGCACACAAAAATTTTCATGCAAAAAATGCTTTCATTCATTGTGGTGCGTGGTGGAACGCATGAAAATTTTTTGTGACAGGAGGAAACACGTATGCCCACCATCAAAGACGTTGCCAACCAGGCTGGTGTTTCCACTGCCACGGTATCCATCATCATGAACGGCAAGGCGGAGACCCGCAAGATCCCGGAAAGCACCTGCCAACGTGTCTGGGAGGCAGCCAGAGCAGTCGGCTACCAGCCGGATCTGCGGGCCAGAAGTCTCCGAAAGGGCGACGATCAGAAGCCCATCGTTGCATTTTACTGGCCGCTGGACTACCGGCTTCCCATTCTCGCCTCCTTTATCAACGGCATCTCCAAAACACTGAAAGAGGATCATCGGGAGTGTGAGCTGGTCATTCAGGCCTTTGAAAACGACCGGCTGTCTGAGGCCACCCACGCCCTCCGGCAGCATCAATACAGTGCGGCCATTATCGGCGCCTGTTCTGAAAAGGACCTTCACCATCTGGAATCCCTGAAATTGCATATTCCCGTGGTTTTGATCAACAGATCCTCTGAAATTTACTCCTCCGTGGAGGTGGACAACCAGTGGATCGGCAGCAAGGCCGCCCAGATGCTTTTCCAGAAAGGGTATCGGGAGGCGGTGGCTGTTGTTGCCAGCGAGCGGTATTTGCAGACCCAGTGGCGAACCAATGCCTTTTTGACCACCGCTCAGGGATTGGGAATTCAGATCCCGCCGGAGTACATTCTGAAGGTGACTGGGACCATGGCCGGCGGTGTGGAAGCTGCCCTCCGGTATTTATCCCTGAAGGAAAAGCCGAAGGTCATGTTCTGTGAATCGGACTCCCTCGCTCTGGGTGCGCTCAATACCTTTCAGAGGCTGGGGGTTTCCGTCCCCCAGGATCTGGAGGTCTTGGCGATCTCCATGTCCGGCAAGGAAGAAACATTGTATGCCGTCCCCTCTTTGAGTGTCATTGAGCTGCCCAATGAGCTTCTGGCTGCCCACGCAATCCGGTTGATCCTCCAGCAGCAGATTCAGTCCAATGCCCCGCCCGTTCACCAGACGGTAGCATGCAATGTGATCCTGCGGGATTCTTTCCGGATGCCGTCTATCACGCCCCCCGATTCCGCATCCGTGTAAAGCTGTCCTGTTGCAAGAAGCTGTATGAACGGACTATCTGTAAATTTGCATGAAGATAAGGGAACTGCTTTTTGCGGCAGTTCCCTTTTTCTTTCACATCACCAGGGGAGCAAAAGGTATATAAAGCCCACTGCAGCGGCGATTTTTTCTTTGCGCTTCTTTTGAGATTTACGTTTCAGGCTGGCCATATGAAGGAGGCCATCTTCTACCAGAAGCTGTGCCAGATGCAGCACGGCTTTCTTGTAAGCCCGTTCCGCTCCGCTGGCTGTGGTGCCCTCAAATAAGACAGCTAATTCTTCCCAGCTGGGTCTTCTGTTCCAGGGCTTTACATGACCGCAGTCCATACAGACAGCATTATGCCGCTCTAACAGGATTTGTTCCCGGTAGTCCAGTTTCCCGTGGGCACGCCGGACAGCACTTCCCCAAGAACTATCCCAGAGAAACGCACCATAGACCCCATCGGTCTCCCGGCTTAAATCTTCCCCAGCCTCTTCCTCGTTTTCAACCGAAACTGGATCGTAGATTGAAACGCCACTCCTGTTCTTGTGCGCAGCTAAAAATAGTTTTCCGCCGTTGCTCTGGTACATCCGGTTTTCTCCATGAACGCCTGAATAGCTTCCCTTGGGGAATTGTCCGCCTTGTTGTACAGCCAAGCAATTCCACGGATAACCTTGTATTCGTCCAGATTCATAAAGGAACCAGATTCCTCATAGCGGCGGCAATTCAAAATGGCGTTACCGATATCATAGTGGACGTAGGTCAGAAAGTCTGCTCCTTTGTCAGGATCGTATCCCGATAGGCACTCCATTATTGTTTCTACACAGCCCAGCTTATAATCCAGTAAGCGTCGGGGATCGTAGCTGTAAAGTCCTTCCCTGTGAAAGAACCGGTAGATATACCTGTTCAGAATCTTCTCAATGTGGTGCAGGTAAAAACAGAGGTACAGAAGTTTCCCTTTTTGATTTGCCAGAATGATGTACTCGTTGATATTCTCCACCTTCGGCGGTTCCGGCTCCAACTGGAAGGCACGTTCTGCCTCCAGCCTGGTCAAACCTTCTTCCTGACACTGGAAGCCATATTTCGGGCTGTACCCTTCCATTGCCTTGTATGCCTTGTAATAATCATACTTCTCTTTCTTCATCCCAGATGTACTTCCGCCTCCGCTTTCAAAGTGTCATGCTCCATTTCCTTCGCATAATCTCCCTGGGCGTAGCTGACGTCACTGATTGCCCGGTACATCTTGTCCTTTGCCAGCTTCTTCATTGTTTCTGCCAGATTAGGGTCAATGGTTTCTCTTTTCAAATAGCGGTTTAATGAGGCTCTGTTCTGTGAAGAATTTCTGCAAGAGCGCAGGATCATCTTCGCAAACGGAGCCTTTTTCACGCCGGATGGACGTGTCACGGATGACCTACCCCTCCGGGGTGAGATTTACGACAAGCTGAAATGCTGCGCCGTGAACAACATCCCCCGAAAGATCAGCAACATCCTGGAAGCGCTGAAGCTGGAAGCCCAGGTGGAGGATTTCCCGCCGGAACAGGATCGGATTCACCTTGCCAACGGGACGCTTCTTCTGGACGGCACCTTTACGGAGGGCAGGCCCGAGATCGTGCGAAGCCGTCTGCCGGTTGCCTACCGCCCTGACGCTCCAAAGCCTGCCCGGTGGCTGGCTTTTCTGGATGAACTGCTCTACCCGGAGGATATTCCCACTTTGCAGGAATTTATTGGCTACTGTCTGATTCCCAGCAACAAGGGCCAGCGCATGATGGTCATTAAGGGCAAGGGCGGCGAAGGAAAGTCCCAGATCGGTGCTGTGCTGGGCAGTATCTTCGGCTCTAACATGAAGGATGGCAGCATCGGGAAGATTTCCGAAAATCGCTTTTCCCGTGCTGACCTGGAACACGTTCTGCTGTGCGTGGATGACGATATACGGATGGAGGCTCTACGCCAGACCAATTATGTAAAATCCATCGTCACTGCTCAGGGCAAGATGGATTTGGAGAGGAAAGGCAAGCAGAGCTATCAGGGATGGATGTTTGCCCGTCTGCTGGCATTCTCCAATGGTGATCTGCAAGCCCTGTTTGACCGCAGTGACGGCTTCTATCGGCGGCAGCTTATCTGGACGCACTGGAAATTGCGTCCGAAAGGGTTCGGGCTTTTCTTTCTGCAATCCTTGCAAGAGGTGAAGAAACATTGGAACACAAACGGCCCGACCACAGTCGCGAGTACAACTTGGAAATTTAATGATGGAGGAACATTGCCTATGGTAAAAAACCAAGAACAAATTATTGATAAGTGTGAGATTCCGGTATGGAGAAAATACACGCTGAGCGTCCAGGAAGCGGCCAAGTATTTCCATATTGGTGACAAGAAGCTGAGAAAGCTGATTGATGAAAACCCAAGTGCAGATTTCATTCTTTGGAACGGCACCCGTCCTCAGATCAAACGCAGGGTGTTTGAACGGTTTGTCGATGAAAAGCTGTCTGCCATATAAGATAAGTAAATAATTCATATGGAAAAAGAGCCAAGTTTATGATACAATACAGGTATCATAGCTTGGCTCTTTTCTATGGTCTATGGCATTGGATTGACAGAAGGGAGTAGCAAATGTCAGAAGTCAGACGAGACAGCAAAGGTCGAAAGTTATGGACTGGAGAGAGCCAGCGAAAAGATGGAAAATATGAATACAAGTATCAGGATGCGCTCGATTTACAGTTGGAAACTGACGCCCTCTGATACGATCCCGAAAGGGAAACGCAACGACCTTTCTCTGAGAGAAAAGGAAAGGCAAGTTCAAAAAGAGTTGGATGGCGGCCTTGTTCCAAACGGTGGAAAACTGACGGTATTGGAACTGGTAGAAAAGTATATCGCTCAAAAGAGGGGTGTGCGGCACAAGAATGGTGCCGATGACCAAGGAAGTCCAAGAGTGCTTCAAACGCATTCTGGAAAACAGGAATACGCCGAAAGTTGAGCCGATGGTTCAAAATTACAGTGGATTCCTGTTCCTGGACAAAAATGGCAAGCCCATGGTTGCACTGCATTGGGAGAAATACTTTCAGCATATCTGTGAGAAGTATAACAAAATTTACAAAGTGCAGATGCCGAAGGTCACGCCCCATGTTTGCAGACACACATTCTGTTCCAATATGGCGAAGTCCGGTATGAATCCCAAGACTCTTCAATATATTATGGGTCACAGCGATATTGGTGTCACCCTGAACACCTATATGCATCTAGGGTTTGAGGATGCCAAGGAGGAAATGCAGGAGCTTAATATGGCAGTTCTTGATACAGCTAAGAAGCCCGTCAAAAAGAGGGTGTCGTAAATTCTTCCGATTTACGACACAATTTACGACAAACGATGGCGAAGCAATGCAAAGATAACCCAAGTTATACCAAGATACGGAACCGTGCCTTTGTCGTAGAAATATGGGAAAGTATCGTAAAACAGGTATAATTAAGTATAATTTGGTATTTCAAGGAGTTCGATATATGATAAAAGTGCTTTTTATCTGCCACGGCAACATTTGCCGCA
>CAYMWT010000011.1:7695-21907 GCA_964394055.1 uncultured Oscillospiraceae bacterium | reverse complement strand
GCAATGGGCGGGGTCATTGAGGCCATGCACCACAAGCACTTCTTGCAGCTGATAAAACTGATCCCAGGTGATGGCAGCCAGCCTGTAGGCCATCTTTGCCGCGCCATATGCCTCGTAGGCAAGATCCCGGCTGTGGCTGTTCAGCGCATACTTGGCACGGTGTTCCAGATCGTCAAAAATTCTGTTGTTAGGCATCTCTTCTACTCACCTCTCAGCTCAGCCCTTGGCGGCTGGAACTTTGCCGTCTACTACGGCACGCAGCGTATACGCCATGATACTGATATCATGGGCAATGCTCTTGGTCACAGCTGCCCGGAACTCCTCAGGCACCTCGTTGAAGCACTCACGGATTTCCTCAATGTATTCAAGATTCATTTTCTCGTCCATAATGCTCACCTCCATTAAATAGTAATGTATACCTATTAGCTAATAATGTTATAGCATAATACTTTAATCATGTCAAGCATTTTCTTATTGATAGTTAATAAAAAATAATTGACAGGTATTGCATGCTGTGATAGAATGCATCTTGAAGGAGGTGGGTTTACGGAAAACTTAAGCGATAGAATCAATCTGGTGGTGGAAAAAAGTGGACTAACCAAGACAGCATTCGCAAAAAGGTTGAACATTTCTCAGGCGATGGCCTCACAGATGTGCGCCGGCAAAGCGAAACCCAGCGACCGGACAATATCGGATATCTGCTTGAAGTTCCGCATCAACGAGGAATGGCTCCGCACCGGCAAAGGAGAAATGGAGGTGGCCGATCCGCAGCGGGTCAAGCTTGAAAAGTTCTTCGCAGATGTCCTAGCAACGTGTCCCGACGAACGAAGTGATCTGGTCGCCGCGCTGGCTGATCTTCCACCCGAATTCTGGAAAATGGCTGCCCAGTATACCCGAAGTTATATAGACAACATTAAAAAAGAGGACTGACGTTTTGTCAGCCCTCTTTTTCATGCTCTCTTTCTGCCCTTCTTCTCCAAGAAACGGCGCATCATGTTATAGAAAAACTCGATATCCTCTATGTACATATCCTTCAGCATTTCAGCGATTCCGGCAATCATTTTTTCTTTGTTCATAAAAATCCTCCAAATTTATAAAAGTTATTGAAATCTTAAATGATTTATGGTAGTCTAAATATGATTAGGCCCAATAAGGCCTTTACAAGTCCATTAAATATAATTACAGAAAGAAGAGAAAACAATGAAATGTAAAAAATGCGGACAAGAGATCGACATTTCTGAAAAGTTCTGCCCCCACTGTGGTGCGCCCATCGATGGGGAAAAGCAGTCAAAAGGGAAGCAAAACAAAGCCAAAAAGCCTTTCTATAAGCGTTGGTGGTTCTGGGTTATTGTGGCGGTTTTCCTTCTGGGCAGCTGTAGCCGCGGTGGATCTCCGGAAGAAGCACCCCTCGTCACCGAAGCCGTCATAGAGCCAGCAGTTGAAAGCACCGCCTCAGCAATTTCCGGAGGGACTGTAGCAGACACGCAAGCAACCGAAGCCCCCGCAGTTCTTGACGCTGCGACCGCAGGAGAAAAGAACGCGCTGAGAAAGGCGCATGACTATCTTGCGTATTCCGCATTTTCCTACACGGGTCTGATTGGGCAATTGGAATATGAAGGTTTCACCACAGAAGAATCTACATATGCAGCTGACAATTGCGGCGCCGATTGGTTCGAACAGGCGTCCAAAAAAGCAGAGGACTATTTAGATTATTCTGCTTTCTCTTACTCTGGTTTGATCGGTCAACTGGAATACGAAGGCTTCACTACAGAGGAAGCAACAAAGGCTGTTGATGGTTGTGGTGCTGATTGGAATGAGCAGGCAGCAAAGATGGCAAAGCAATATTTGGATTATTCCGGCTTCTCTCGGTCTGAATTAATTGGCCAGCTGGAATATGAAGGCTTCAGCGCTGAGCAGGCTGAATATGGTGTTACCGAAAATGGCCTATAACAAAAGTGATCAACCGGATTCTATTCCTTGCGATGGAGCGTTTGCGCCATTTCGTAAAGCTCCTTGACCACCATATACACCGCCCGGATGCCTGTGTCATCCAGGTGCTTCAGCATCAGACAGATATGCTCAATAATCAGCGATTTACTCATACGGCGCCCTCCTAAAATCAGATGGGCGGATCGTATCAAATATGTCGCGAAATGTCCATAGTCATCTCATTCCATTTTTGTTGCATGCTATTGCACACCATGCAACACCATGCAATCGTGTGCAATATCATAAGAATAAGGGGTAAAACATGCACAAAAGGATAGAGAAAATCATACGGGAAAAGCAAACCCAGGGGTTGTCTGTACAGCAGCTGTCAGACATGAGCAGAATCTCCGCCAGCACAATCAGCAGAACTCTTTCCGGAAAAACAGATCCAACGGAATATACGATCAAGACGCTGGAGGAGGCCCTGGGCCTTACAAACCAGATGGAAGAGGATCCAATTCTGGCCAGGGCCGCAGATGATCCCATGCTACAGAGGTACCTGCTCATGCTGGAAGACAGAATCAACCGGATGCGGGCGCACTATAACACGTTGCTGGCCGAAAAGAACCGGTGGATCATTCTGTCCTTTGCCCTGAACATCATACTCGTTGCTTTTAGCTGCACGGTGTTGGCCTTTGACGTGATTCACCCGGATATCGGATGGATCCGGCAACGGCTCGGTTTGGGGCTTGAGCAATTTAACAATATGCTTCGTAGTGCAAGTGATTATTTACGAACGTTCGTTTAATAAATTTGTATCACACAATATGTCCAATGAAACGGGCAAATTACACAAGACAAGGAAACGCCTCCCCTGTGCCATGTAGGGGAGGCAAAATACAATGTGTCCAAATCGGGCACAACTGAGGAGGTATCATTATGTGGCAGCTCCCGCCCATGTCCCCTGAGAACATCCTGAAGTATCTCCGAAAATCCCGGACAGACGATCCAATGCTCTCGGTGGAGGAGGTGCTAGCTAAGCATGAGCAAATGCTGGACGATTGGGTAGCTCAGAACTTCCCGGGGCAAAGAGGCGTCCCGGAAGAGAACTGTTTCCGGGAAGTGGTCAGCGGCGAGACCATTGAGAGTCGGCCGAAGGTTCAGGAGCTGCTCAGGCTCATTGAATCGCCCCGCTACAAAGCCGTCCTGATCGTAGAACCCCAACGTCTGAGCCGTGGCGACCTGGAAGACATCGGGCGACTGGTGAAGCTGCTGCGGTACACCAGGACAATCGTGATCACACTGCGGTATACTTACGACCTAAACGACGAGCGAGACCGGGATGATTTCGAACGCGAGCTCAAACGAGGCAACGAGTTTCTGGAATACCAAAAGCGGATCATGGGAAATGGCCGTCTGCTCTCCGTCCAGAATGGCAATTTCATTGGCCAGCGGCCACCTTACGGTTATCGAAAAGCTGTGATAAAAGAGGGAAAGCGGAAGTGCCACACGCTGGAACCAGATCCGGAGACGGCTCCCATAGTGCAGATGGTTTTCAAAATGTACGCGGACGGAATCAGCGCCGGCGAGATTGCCAGAAGACTAAACAGCATGGGCGTAAAGAGTGCGCTGGGGAAATCGTGGACGGTAGCGTCCATAAAGCCGATGATCACCAACGATCATTACATCGGGATGGTGCATTGGAACAGGCGAAAAACTGTTATTGTCGTGGAAGACGGCGAGATTGTCACCACCAGGCCCAGGGGCAAAGACTATATTGCAGTGCCAGGAAAGCACCCGGCAATCATAGACCAAGAATTATGGGACGCCGCCCAGGCAATCAGGGCTACGCATCTTCCCGTTAAACCAAAGGCCAAATTTGCGAACCCCTTCGCCGGGATCCTCTACTGTCAATGTGGGGCGCGCATGAATCGGCAACAGTTCATCCGGAACGGCGTGCAAAAAAGCGCGGCCAGGCTCGTGTGTGTCAAACAGACAGATTGCGCAACGGCCTCCTGCTCGGTGGATGAAATGACCGTTGCCGTTATCAGCGCTATGGAAAGCGCCGTTGCCGATTTTGACCTGAAGATTGTCCAGACGCAGGAGGACGACACCGCATTGCAGGAGCAGACAGTTAAGCGGCTGAAAAAACGGCTGTCAGATCTGGATCGGCAGGAACTGACCATGTGGGATAAATACACCCAGGAGGCAATGCCCAAACACATCTTTGATCAGCTGCACGCGAAACTCCTGGCCGACCGGGAAAACGCTGAGCAGGAGCTCCAGGCCGCCCAGACAGCCGTTCCACTTCGCGAAGAATTTGAGAAAAAGAGGGAAACATTTGCGGCCACCATTGCTACGCTGCGGGATCCGGATGCCTCAGTCAAGGAGCAGAACAGGCTGTTGAAGGAGTGCATTCAGTCCATCACCTACAACCGGAAGCAAAAAGACCTCTCCAACCGGCGATTTGGGACGCCGGAACCCATTGAACTGAGCTTTACGTTTAAAATCTGACTGGTTTTATTATATCTATCATTGTGGTTCGTATGAGCTGGGCCATCTCGAAATGATTGGGGCCATTGTCCACCAGCTTACCCGGAATTTATCTGACAAACAAATCAAGGAATGCGGATTCGCGCCTTATTTTGTGGATCACACTGCCGGAGTCTATCCCACCGCTGCTTCCGGTTTCCCCTATACCGCCGCCTCGATGGCAGTCAAGGGAGATCCTATGGCAGACCTGGTGGAGGATCTGGCTGCCGAGCAAAAAGCACGGGTGACGTATGACAACATTCTGAGGCTTTCCGATGATCCGGATGTGAATGACGTGATCAAGTTCCTGCGGGAACGAGAGGTTGTGCATTTCCAAAGATTCGGAGAAGCCGCCCAGCTTCTGCGGGAAAAGCTGAATCAGAAGAATGTGTACTATATGAATCCCGCCTTTGATATGTAAAAACGTGGCACTTCCTTTTCCGGAAGTGCCATACATTTATCATTCCCTGCTGCGCATGATTGCCTCTGGTTGCGGTATGCAAAATCTTGCGTTTTCTCCCTTTTTGCGATAGAATAGAGCATAGCCACCGAAGAGAGAGGAACGGTACCAATATGAAAGAAGTCAATTTAACGGAAGGCTCCATCTTTCAGAAGCTGATCCGGTTTTCCATGCCCATGATTGCGGGGAATCTTTTACAGCAGATCTATAATCTGGTGGATACCCTGATCGTTGGCAAGTGTATTGGGGCGGAGGCCCTGGCAGCGGTTGGTTCCGCGTACACCCTTATGATCTTTATTACCTCTATCATCATCGGGCTGTGCATGGGCAGCGGCGCATTCTTTTCCGTAGATTACGGCGCAGGCGACGAAAGCAGGCTGCGCATAGATGTGCGCCTGTCCTTCTGGTTTATTCTCGCCGTGTCTGGGGTGATTTACCTGGTCATATATCCCGGAATGGGAGGAATTCTGAACTTGCTGCAAACGCCCCCGGAACTCATGAACATGACCCGGGAATATGTGTCCGTGGTGTTTGTTGGGATTCTTTTCGTATTCCTCTACAATTTCTTTTCCTACCTGCTTCGGGCTATGGGAAACTCCCTGGTTCCCCTTGTCTTTCTGGCCGTCTCCGCCGTTATGAACATTGTGCTGGACATCTGGTTCGTTGTGGGACTGAGCATGGGCGTTTCCGGTGCGGCATGGGCAACGGTGATCGCACAGGCTGCATCAGGCATCGGCATGGCAGTTTATGCCATTGGAAGATTGCCAATCCTGCATGGTGACAAGGTCAGAAATACATGGGATCTGCATCGGCTCCGGGAGATTATCGCGAATGATGTGGCAACGTGTATTCAGCAGTCCGTAATGAATTTTGGAATTCTGATGATCCAAGGGCTGGTCAACAGCTTTGGCGCCTCCGTTATGGCATCCTTTGCCGCCGCTGTAAAGATTGATACCATCGCCTACATGCCGGCACAGGAATTTGGCAATGCCTATTCCCTGTTTGTTTCCCAGAACCACGGCGCAAAAAAGCCGGAACGCATTCGGAAAGGAACTCATGTTTCCTTCCTGACGTCCGCTGTGTTCTGCCTGATCATTTCTGCCTTCATATTTGTCTTTGCGGAAGTCCTGATGGGACTTTTCATAGATGCGAGTGAGACCGCGATTATTGCCGAAGGAGCCAGATATCTACGGATTGAGGGGGCCATGTATGTGGGTATCGGCATTCTGTTCTTATGGTATGGCTATTTTCGTGGAATCGGTAAGCCTCAGATTTCCTTGGTCCTCACGATTCTTTCTTTGGGTACCAGAGTGGCGCTGTCCTATGCGCTGGCTCCCCATACCCCTCTGGGTGTGGTGGCAATCTGGTGTTCCATCCCTATTGGCTGGCTGCTGGCGGATGTGGCAGGTCTCCTGTTTTATCGCAAAAACACATAGTATGCTTCCCTCCCTGTGAGGGATATTTACCCTGAAGGAAGCAACATGGCAAAGCTTGGGACACTTCCCACAAAAGGAAGTGCCCCATTCTTATTCCTTTTCATCCAGGAACTGCTGGATCCGTTTTAAAAATGCGGTACCGTACCATGCGGCCTTGATCTCGCCTACGCCGGAAACCTTTTTAAATTCCGACATGGTAAGAGGTTTCCTTTTTGCCATATCGGTAAGCGTCGCATTGGAGAACACCACATAGGCCGGGATCCCAGCCTCCCTTGCCAGCTTCCCCCGAAGCTCCTTCAGGGTATCAAACAGCTCTCCCTCGTCTCCGGAAAGCTTCTGCACCGTGGAAGGCAAGACAATTTCCTCCGGTTCGATTTCCACCTTCATCTCCACAGTTTTTCCGTGATACAGCACCAGTCCCGCCAGAGTTGTGGTGCGAATGGTCTGATGCTCGGATTCAGATGCCAGATACCCTTCCGCCTCCAGATGATCGATCATGGCGTGAATATCACTTCGGGTGCGATCCTTTAGAAGGCCATAGGTGGTAAGCTCGTCCAGACCCAGTTCGGCTACACGTTTGACCTTGCTGCCCCGGAGAACATTTCCGATCAGGTTGATCCCCACCCAGTAGCCCAGCTTGTCATAAATCCGTTTGACACAGGATAGAATCATCTGTGCTTCCCTGGTGATGTCTACCGTTTCGAAGTTTCCGGTACAGCTTCCGCAGTTTCCGCAGATTTCCGGGTGCTTCTGGCCAAAATATTCCAAAATGTAGCCCCGCAGACAGGTTTTGGTCTTGCAGTAGCCCACCATGGCGTCCAGCCGTTTCAGATCCTGCCTGTGAACCACTTCCCGTTGGGCCGGATCCATTTCCTCATTTTCAGAGCCGTTGTTGATCAGAAACCGGGCGGTATTCACATCCGCACCGTTATACAGCAGGATGCAGTCCGCGGGAGCGCCGTCACGCCCTGCCCGCCCTGCCTCCTGATAGTAGGCCTCAATGCTTTTGGGCATGTTGTAATGGATCACAAAGCTGACGTTGCTCTTGTCAATACCCATGCCAAAGGCGTTGGTGGCAACCATAATGGGGGCACGGTCATAGAGGAAATCCTCCTGGTTGGCGCTTCTCTCCTCGTCTGTCAGACCGGCATGATAGCGTGTGGCCCCATAGCCCCGATCCCGGAGATCTTCGCAAACCGATTCCACCTTTTTCCGGGTGGAGCAGTAAATAATGCCGCTTTTCCCTCTTCTGGACGCCAGCAGCCTGCGAAGCTCCTTCTCTTTTTCATCCGTCTGAATCACTTCAAAATACAGGTTGGGACGGTCAAAGCCTGTGGTCGTCCGGATGGGATTGCGAAGCTGTAGAATCCGCTCCACATCCTCCCGTACCTGTTTGGTGGCCGTTGCGGTAAAAGCCCCTACCGGTGGCCGCTGCGGAAGTCCCTCAATGAAATTCACAATCCGAAGATAGCTGGGACGAAAATCCTGTCCCCATTGGGAGATACAGTGGGCTTCGTCCACGGCGATAAAGGAAATGGGGAGTCTGGCCGCAAGCCCCGCAAAGCCGGGATAATCCAGCCGCTCGGAGGCGATATACACGATCTTATACTTCCCTGCCAGCAGATTCCGGTAGACGGCCTGCACCTGGGGGCCGGTCAGGGTGCTGTTAATATAGGCGGCGCTGACGCCGACCGCCTTCAGTGCCATAACCTGATCCCGCATAAGGGAAATCAGGGGCGAAATCACCAGGGTGATTCCCGGCAGCATCAGCGCCGGAAGCTGGTAGCACATGCTCTTTCCGCCTCCGGTGGGCATAATGCCAAACACATCCCGGCCATTCAGGACGCCGTCAATCAGCTCCTCCTGACCGGGACGAAACCCACTGTATCCGAATACCCGCTGTAAAAGTTCTGCCTTTTCCATAATCCACCGTCTTATTTTTCTTTTCGCCTATTTTACCATACAAACCGTCTGTTGTCTACCTTGCTTTACGCATAAGCACAAGCTCCTACCCCATGACCACCTCTGTAATCCGCTGAAAAAGCTGGGGTCAACGTTACTGACCCCAGCTTTCTTATTGCTTTTCGTGAAGAAGTCCTGCCCTTTTGGGTTCCTCAATGGCATCCTTTTTGGCTTCCAGCTCTGAACGAACCTTCCTCGCCGCGTTGACCAGGGCGAGAAATTCCGTGGACAGGCTCCTGCGGATGGTTTCGTCTCCGCTGATGGCCTTGATGTAATTGCGGATGTTCTTTGGCTGGAAGATATCCGCCGCCTTCTCCACGCCGTCGGCGCTGAGAACCTGGTACAGAACATCTACCAGCTGGTTTCGCTCCTGATCTGTCATATCGGCGTACCAGGTTTTAATGGTGGCATCCAGGAATACGGAGCTTTGGGTGATTTCCGGCACCGGGATGAAGCTCCTTCCCAACACCTCCCAGGTGTAGGGGTCGTGCTGCATCACCCCGACAGACTTGCTGCGGATCACGCTGTAGGGCTCCTCATGCTCCAGCAGCATCCCGATCACTGAGGATTGGGGCACAAAGGTTTTGATTCTGGGCACCATGGCCAGGTATCCGGGATCACCCATGAGGTAGTCGGTAAACCCGGGGCCATCATTGTTATAGACCTCCAAAATCCGCTTTTGCAGCATGGGAGAGCTTCTGGCAGCGGCAAACACCGCCAGATTGCCGCCCTTGGAATGGCCGCCCAGACGCATGGGCAGGAAGTATTCCGCACCCACATCCCGGACATATTGCTCCGCCAGAAGCTGGGCGGGCACGACCTGCTGGAAGGACATGTTAAAGTCCTCCTTCCAACCGACCAGCGAATAGTCTGTTCCCCGGAAGGCCAGGAACATGGTTCCGTCGTCCAGAAGGAAGGTCATGGCAGCGAACTGGGTCTCCTGCTCGGGAACCAGGCGATCCCGGTACATGCACAGCCGGGTGCTGCCAAAGCGCAGGGTATCGGCAGCGGCCCGAAGCAGCTCCAAATCGGTTTTGGAGCGGTAACGGCTTTCCGGTATTTCCTGGGAAAGCAGGGTATCCGCTGCGGCCTTCAGGGTCACCACAGAGGCAGGATCGTTTTCCAGCTCGCCCGCATAGCGGATATAGGACAGTGTGGAAAACACCAGGGCATCCACGGAATTCACCGCGTCCTGGGTAAAGGTCAAATCCCCTCTCCAGGTCAGATAGTCAAACATATTCGTCATGGGGCATCCCTCCTTGTAAAAATACAATATCACAAATCCGGGAAAAAATCTACCGGATATTCGCCGGAAATCCGGTGGTTGACAAACCCTGCTTCCCTGAGTAAAATGAAGAAAAAACCACAGGAGGAAACAGCTATGGAATTGACCCGTGAGCAGGCCTTGGCTCTGCTGCAAAAATACAACAAGGAACCCTTTCACATTCTCCACGCCCTGACCGTCGAGGGCGTCATGGGCTGGTTTGCCCGGGAAATGGGCGAGGACGAAACCTTTTGGAGCCTGTGCGGACTGCTCCACGATGTGGACTTTGAGCAGTATCCCGACCAGCACTGCAAGAAAGCACCGGAGCTTCTGGCAGAAGTGAACGCCAGCCCGGAAATGGTACACGCCATCTGCTCCCATGGCTACGGCCTGTGCAGCGATGTGGAGCCGGAGCATGTGATGGAGAAGATCCTCTTTGCCGTGGACGAGCTTACCGGCCTGATTGGCGCGGCAGCCCGGATGCGTCCCAGCAAAAGCGTGATGGATATGGAGGTCTCCTCCCTGAAGAAGAAATTCAAGGACAAGAAGTTTGCCGCCGGCTGCTCCCGGGATGTGATCCGGGAGGGTGCGGAACGGCTGGGCTGGACATTGGACGAGACCATGGAGAAAACCATTCTCGCCATGCGCAGCTGTGAAGCATCCGTGGCAGCGGAACAGGCCCGTCTCTGCGGTTGAGAAAACTGCTGAAAACCCCCGAAAGCGTAATGCTTTCGGGGATTCTTTTACCTTCCGGTGGAGCCAAAGCCGCCGCCGCTTCTGGCAGTGTCGGACAGGCTTTCCACCTCCACATAGGCAGGGGTCAGAACAGGGGTAATCAGCATCTGAGCGATCCGTTCCCCGTTTTCCACTGTTCTGCTTTCTTTTCCGTGGTTGTGCAGAGCCACCAGAATTTCACCCCGATAGTCACTGTCAATGACGCCCACCTTATTGGCAGGGGCCAGGCCCTTCTTGCAGGCAAGACCACTGCGGGCATAGATGAGGCCCGCGCAGCCCACAGGTACCTCCAAGGCAATTCCGGTGGGGATGAAGGCTGTCTCCCCTGCGGGAATGGTTACCACTTCATCCAGACAGGCGTACAGGTCGGCGCCCGCAGCGCCGGTGCTTCCGTAGGTGGGCAGCGTTGCCCCGTCACGAAGACGCTTTACCGCGATTTCTCCCATATCACACCATTCCCCTTTTCTCTCCCTGCCAGTCCTGCCAGAGGATTACCGCTCCTGCCTTCAGGGAAGCGGGAACATCAATAAGCCTCTGATTCTCCGATCCCCGGAACCGGAGGGACAGATTCTTCTTCGCCTCCACAAAGGGGCCGTCCACCAGCACATCCAGGTAGCTCAGGTATTCCCGGGTATCTCCCAGGCGGCCGGAGAGGATGTCCTTGTCAAACAGGTATCCGGAAAAGGCCCAGATGCTTTTCCCCGGAAGCTCCTGCTTGATTCTCCTGAGAAGTCCCACAACTGCCCCCTGGTTCTCAGGCTCAAAGGGTTCGCCGCCAAGCAAGGTCAGGCCGCGAACATAGTCCGGCCGGAGCATGTCCAGAATTTCGTCCTCAGTCTCTCTGGTAAAGGGCTTTCCGTAGCCAAAGTCCCAGGCCACCTCATTGAAGCAGCCGGGGCAGTGATGGGTACATCCGGAAACGAACAGGCTGACCCGGACTCCCGGGCCGTTGGCAATGTCACAGTTTTTGATCTCCGCGTAATTCATAGCGTTCTCCTATCTTTGTGTGGATCGTATATTCCCTGATGCATCCAGTATAGCACAGATCCGAAAGAATAGCTACAAGAAAATCCGCCGCATTTTCATGCGGCGGAAAGGGTTATTTCTTTTTTCGGCTTTTTGGCGCTTCCTCCGGGAAGTCTGCCTTGTATTTTTCCCAAAGCTCGATTTTGTCCTTGTTTGCCAGACCCCGTCGGATCAGCTTTTCCAGAATGTCAAACAGTACCGCGAAGGCCGGGACGCATACCACCATGCCCATCACACCCCACAGGCCGCCGCACAATATGATGGCAAACAGCACCCAGAAGCTGGAAAGGCCGGTTCGATCTCCCAGAATGGCAGGGCCGATCAGGTTTCCGTCCAGCTGCTGCAGGGCAAGAATAAACACAATGAACCACAAGCCTTTAATCGGGCTGTCAATCATGATCAGCAGAGTCGCCGGAACCCCGCCGATAAAGGGGCCAAAGAAGGGAATCACATTGGTAACGCCTACAATGGCCGATACCATCAGCGCGTTGGGGAATCGGAAAATAATGCAGCCCAAATAGCAAAGCACGCCCATAATGGCAGAGTCCAGAATTTTTCCGTCAATAAATCCCCCGAACATCCGGTCCATAAAAGCAATTTCCCGGAGAACCGCATCTGCCCATTTGGGCTTTAGGGTGCTGCGGACGATCAGCTCTCCCTGACGGGCCAGCTTTTTCCGTCCGGCCAGGAGGTAGCATGCTACGATCAGACCAATCAGAATATTATACAGGAATTTCGCGACCTTGTAGATTCCTGTGCCCACACCGGTGACAATGTTCAATACACTGCTGATGTACGGCTCCAGGGTGTTGTCTGCCCAATGCTGTACAGAGGAATACAAATAGCTGTACAGCTCATTCAGAGCCCCCAGCAGCATCTCGTCCTCCCCGAAAATGGTTCTGGCCCATCCCAGAAACTGGTTAACCTTATCGGGAAGGGAGCGCCACAGGGTGCGGATGCTTTCATACACGTTGGGAACAATCATGATAATCAGCACATACACAGCCAGAATCCCTGTCAACAGACTGAGGGCGACGGCAAAGCCGGATACCGCCTTGTGAAGCTGCCTGGGAAGGTATTTCAGCAATATTCTTTCATAGAAGTTACACACCGGGCGAAGGAGATAGGCCACCACGCCGCCGTAAATAAAGGGCGCCAGCAGATCCCCCAGATAGGAAATGGCCGCACCGATCCCCTGAAAACGGAACACCGCAAAGAATACCAGAATACTCAGGCTGAGACCGCCGAAAATGGCCAGCATCAAATATAGGTAACGTCTTTTGTATGGATCTTTCATCGCGCCACTTCATTTCTGTTTCAGTATTACATACAGTATATCAGCCCGCGCCCCTGGCAGTATGAACAAATTGTGAACATTTGCTCCTGTCCCCTTCCAAATTTTGGAACAGAAAATTTACAAAAACTTCCGAAAGTCTCTTTCAGGCATGCTTGCCATTTCCCGTTCAAAGGGTTATAATAAATCCAAATAAACACATGGAAACGGAGGTATGGTCTATGCCATATTATTATGGATTCGACATGACATATGTTGTTCTGGTGCTGCCCTGCATTCTCCTCTCCCTTTGGGCCAGCGCCAATGTCAATTCCACATTCAAGAAATATTCTTCCCAGTATTCCCAGAGAAGGCTTACCGGTGCGGAGGCTGCCCAGCGGGTGCTCTCCGCCAACGGGGTGAGAAACGTTCGGATCGAACGGGTCAGCGGAAATCTCACAGACCACTATGACCCAAAAGCCAACGTTATCCGCCTGTCTGACGGAGTATACAGCAACACCTCCACAGCCGCCATCGGCGTTGCCTGCCACGAGGCGGGACACGCGGTACAGTACGCCGCAGGCTATGCTCCCATCAAGCTTCGGGCCGCCATCATTCCCGTTACCAATTTCGGCTCCAGGCTGGCTATGCCTCTGATCCTGCTGGGACTGGTGCTCTATTCCTTCAGCTATTTTGGGGACACCCTGATTTATCTGGGCATTGCCTGCTTTGGACTGTCACTGGTATTCCAGCTGGTGACTCTGCCTGTGGAATTCAACGCCAGCCATCGGGCCATGGAGGCCATTGACAGCGCAGGACTTCTGACCCAGGAGGAACAAAAGGGCGCACGGAAAACCCTTCAGGCCGCAGCGCTGACTTATGTGGCCGCTACTGCCGTATCCCTCGCTCAACTGCTCCGTCTTCTCACCCTCTTCGGTGGACGGCGGCGGAGAGATTAAGCGCCACAATCAACCCATTCCCGTCCTGGCCTTGACATCCGGGGCGGGATTTTGTATAATCCCAAAGGAAAAAACATTTTATGGAAAGAAAGGCACAGAAAATGGAGCAGCTGCTGGAATTGTATCAGACTATGGGGATCTCCTCTGCCGTATATGCCTACGGCGAAAAAACGTTGGAGCGCCTGAAGGATCGTTTTGCCGCCATTGACAAGGTTGCGGAATACAACCAGGCCAAGGTGCTTTGGGCCATGCAGAAAAATCATGTGTCCGCCGGATGCTTTGCCGCTACCACCGGCTACGGCTACGACGACTTTGGCCGGGACAACCTGGAAAAGGTCTACGCCGATGTGTTTCACACGGAAGCGGCTCTGGTACGGCCTCAGATCACCTGCGGCACCCATGCCCTGACGGTAGCTCTCAGTGCCAATCTGCTGCCCGGGGATGAGCTGCTGTCCCCTGTGGGGCTTCCTTATGATACCTTGCAGGAGGTCATCGGCATTCGGGAAAGCCCCTGCTCCCTTGCGGAATACGGTGTCAGCTATCGCCAGGTGGATCTGCTTTCCGACGGCACCTTTGATTATGAGAACATCCGCAAGGCCATCAATGAGAAAACCAAGCTGATCACCCTTCAGCGCG
>CAYMWT010000011.1:0-7685 GCA_964394055.1 uncultured Oscillospiraceae bacterium | reverse complement strand
AATTCGTGGAAATTCTGGAGCCCTCGGACGTGGGCGCGGATATGACTGTGGGTTCTCTGATCAAGAATCCCGGCGGCGGGCTGGCTCCCATCGGCGGCTACATCGTGGGTACGAAGCATTGCATCGATCGGTGCGCTTATCGTCTGTCCGCTCCCGGACTGGGCCAGGAGGTGGGCGCCAACCTGGGACTGATGCCCGCCCTCTATCAGGGCTTCTTCCTGTCCCCCACTGTGGTGGCCAGCGCCGAAAAGGGCGCGATTTTCGCTGCCAACCTCTATGAGCCACTGGGCTTCCCCTGTGTTCCCAACGCTTCTGAGAGCCGCCACGATATCATTCAGGCGGTGGAGCTGGGCAGCGAGGAGGCGATGGTGGCCTTCTGTAAGGGCATCCAGGCGGCTGCTCCCGTGGATTCCTTTGCCACTCCCTACCCTTCCGATATGCCAGGCTATGACGACAAGGTCATTATGGCAGCCGGGGCCTTCGTCCAGGGCAGCACCATGGAGCTTTCCGCTGATGGGCCGATCCGTCCTCCCTACGCCGTGTACTTCCAGGGTGGACTTACCTGGGAGCACGCCAAGATCGGCATTCTCATGAGCCTGCAAAAGCTGGCAGAGGCCGGACTTGCCAGGCTGTAAACTCCCCCAAAAGCATATTTTCCAGCACCGGGCAATTTTTAAAATTTCCCGGTGCATTTTTGTAACGAATCCCCTTTCTCTCCGTCTAACCCATGAATACCAACACAAGGTGGTGATGAGAAACCCTATGGACTTTGAAAAGCTGTATCATGCCTACTACATGAAGGTGTACTCCTATGTGCTGTCCCTTTCCCGGAATCGAACTCTGGCCGAGGAAATCACCCAGAATACCTTCTTCAAGGCCTTTACCTCCCTCAGCGGCTATCGGAAGGAATCGGACATTTTCACCTGGCTGTGCGCCATCGCAAGGAATCTATACTATGACGAGCTGCGGAAAACCAGGCATGACGCCGAATTGGACGCCGATGCGCCGGAAGACAGTCCAGGGCCGGAGGAGGCCGCTGTGTGGTCTGATACCGCCCTGCGGATTCACATACTTCTGCACACCCTGGAAGAGCCATACAAGGAGGTCTTTCAGCTGCGGGTCTTTGGAGAGCTTTCCTTCCGGCAAATCGGCTGTATCTTTTGGAAAACCGAAAACTGGGCCAGGGTGACCTATCATCGCGCCAAATTGAAGATTCAGGAAAGGATGGATGAATCATGAAAATCAGCTGTGACATCATTCAGGATCTGCTGCCCCTGTACGCCGACAAGGTTTGCAGCACCGCCAGCAAGGAATTGGTGGAAACCCATTTGGGAGAATGCCGGGAATGCCAAAGAAAGCTGTCAGCACTGCAAAATACGGAATGTGAGGAACGCCTCCAACTGGAACAGCGGGAGATTCTGGGCCATCAGGCCAGCCGCTTTAAGCGCAGGGCATTTCTTGCCGGGAGCTGCATTGCGGGGATTCTGCTCATTCCCGTGATTGTGTGCCTGATCGTAAATCTGGCCACCGGCCATTCTCTGGACTGGTTCTTTATCGTGCTCACAGCCCTGTTGGTTGCGGCCTCCCTGATCGTGGTTCCCCTGATGGTGGAGCAGAAGCGCTTTCTAATGACCCTGGGGAGCTTTACCGTCAGCCTGCTTGCGCTGCTTCTGAGCTGCTGCCTGTATAGTGGTGGGCACTGGTTCTGGATCACAGCATTCTCGGTGCTGTTTGGACTTTCCGTGGTCTTTACCCCTTTTGCCCTGCTTGAGCTGAAGGAGCATCCGGTGGTTCATGGGCGCAAGGGTCTGCTGACCATGCTTCTGGATACGGTGCTTTTCTTTCTCATGATGATTTCCATTGGTATTTATGTGAAAGACGGGAGCTACTGGCGGCCTGCCATGCTCAATGCCCTGGTGTTTTCCGGATTTGTCTGGGTTGTGTTTCTGACCATTCGCTATCTCAAGGGAAATGGGCGTATCCGGGCCGGTCTGGCCGTTATGGAGTGCGGTGCCATGTTCGCCTTTGTCAACGATATTGAAAACTGGATCCTTCGGGACAACGTTCCGGGAATCCGCAATGCCAATTTCAGCTTCTGGGGCTGGGAAAGCTTCAACGCCAATATCTCCCTGATTGTTTTACTTTCCGCAATCTGCATCGGGACGATCCTCATTGTGTGGGGGATTTTTGCAGACCGGAAGAAAAAGGACGCCTGATTTTACACCCCTGCATTCCAATGGTTTGCAGGGGTGTGTTTTGTTCAGAAGCAAAATGCAACGTGATTGTGCCGGAGCCAGAAGTCGATTTGGCAGAGGTAGGCCATGGTCTGAGGCCGCCGCATAAGCTGACCGTACCAGGGCCACTGGGTGGGAGAATCCAGCATGGCCTTCACATTCTCCCGGCTGAGCAGATGCCAGATGGGTGCGGCGTCATCCTCGAAAAGCCTCCCCAAGCGTCTCTCCATCAGCTGCTCATACCTGGGATCGAAGGTTTTGGGATAGGGGCTTTTCTTCCGTTCCAGAATCTCCTTTGGCAGCAGCCCCTTTACCGCCTGACGGAGAAGGCCCTTTTCCCTGCCCTGGTAGTCCTTGAATTCCCAGGGCACACCGTACAGGTACTCCGCGATCCGGTAATCGCAGAAGGGCACCCGTACCTCCAGGGAGCAGTACATGCTCATCCGATCCTTTCGATCCAGAAGGGTCTGCATGAACCAGGCGAAGTTCAGATTCACCATTTCCTTCATCCGCCGATCAATGTCCGCCGTGCCCGGGAGAATATCGCTTTCCCGGCAGGTTCTATGATAGGCGTCCATGACGAAGGCTTCCCCATCCAGCTTCACAGCGGGAGACAGCAGTCTGCAACGCTGGGCTGTATTCTGGGCCCAGGGGAAACCTGCCCTGGTCCGAACCTCCGGGTCACGGTACCAGGGATAGCCGCCGAAGATCTCATCGGCGCATTCTCCCGACAACGCAACCTTTACGTCCTTCCGGATCTCCCGGCAGAAAGCCAGAAGGGAAAAATCCACGTCCGCCATACCGGGCAGATCCCGGGCAATGGTGGCCTCCTCCAGGGCCTCGTTTAAGTCCTCCGGGGTCAGTATCGTCCGGCGATGGTCTGTATGAAGGGCCTCCTCCATGATCTGAATGTAAGCGTTGTCCGAATTGGGCTGGAACTTGTTGGCCTGAAAATATTGGTCGTTGTTCCGGTAATCCACGGAGAAGGTTTTTAAGGTTTCGCCTCGCTGGGCCATTTCCTTTGCGCAGACGGCTGTGATGATGCTGGAATCCAGGCCGCCGGACAGGAGGGTGCCAATGGGCACATCGGAGACCATCTGCCGCTGTGTGGCGTCCTGCACCAGGTACCGGACACATTCCACCGTTTCCTCAAAGCTGTCCCGGTGTTCCCGATCGGTTAGTTTCCAATACCGCCGAAGAGTCAGTCTTCCCTCTTCATAGAATCCGCAGCAGCCCGGCTCCATCTCCTGAATGTCCCGGAAGACGCCGCTTCCCGGGAGCCTGCCCGGGCCCAGGAGAATGAGCTGGGCGGCTCCTGTTTCATCCAGCTCTGCTTTCACGCCGGGATAAGCCAGAATGGTCTTGATCTCCGAGGCAAACAGCAGGCCGCCCTTATGAAGCTTATAAAACAGGGGCTTCACACCGATCCGATCCCGGGCCAGGAACAGCCGTTTTGCCTTCTGCTCCCAGACGGCAAAGGCGAAGATGCCGTTTAATCGGTTGACGCAATTCTCCCCATACTCGCCATAGGCATGGAGCAGCACCTCCGTGTCGGAATGGCCGAGAAAGGTATGTCCTCTGTTCAGAAGCTCCCGGCGAAGCTCTTCTGTATTGTATAGCTCCCCGTTATAGACAATGGTATAGGTTTCCCCTGCCTGGGAATGGGTCATAGGCTGCTTTCCGCCAGCTGGGTCGATGATGGCAAGTCTGCTGTGGAGGAGCGTCACATCCCCGTCTCGAAATACGCCGCTGCCGTCCGGCCCACGGCGGTGCATGGTGGAAAGCATTGCCAAAATGGTATTTTCATCTGCTTTTGTTCCCATGATCCCGGATATCGCGCACATATGGGTCACATCCTTTCTTCCTTCCCAATTCTATGAATGGTTCCCGGGAGAATGTGCATACTAGCTACGGTGATGCAGTGTGAAAAATCACACTGCAAAATGAAAACGGCGTGCCGCTCGCCGCGAATGCGGCAACCGCGGCACAGGCCGAATAATCTCCATTTCGCCGCATTATGGAGGTTTTTATTTCTATTTGTGCTGTTGGTATGCGGCAGAATGGGGATTGAGACATGAAAGACAGCAAGGAGATTCTGACCTCCATATTAAAAACCACCCAGATGGGACAGATCGGCATCCGCAGTGTGCTGGACACCTCCATGCGCCCAGGGCTCCGGAAGGCGCTGGAATCCCAGCTCCATGAGTATGACTCCATCGAGACGGAGACCCACTCCATTGCAACCCAGCGGGGTTGGGAGCTGGATGAGGTGGATCCCGCTGTGCGGATGATGACGGACATGATGGTTCGGATGAAACTCAATGGCAGAAATTCCGACTCCAAAATTGCCGGAATGATGATCAACGGCAACACCAAGGGCATGATCAAGGGGCTGAAGAACATCCACCAGTACGCCGGGCAAGATGAACAGGTGGACATTCTCTCCCAGAAGCTGCTGGACTGCGAAACGGCAAACATCCGCCAGATGCAGGGATTCCTATAAAAAATCGCCGTCCGGTCACCGGACGGCCTTTTCCTGCATATACTACGGGAGAGTGTGAAAGGAGTGATACGCTTGTCTGCTACAGGCTACATACAGGTACGCGCCTACACCAGCAATGCCGAGTTTCCCTTAAAGAATGTTGCCATTACCATTACCGCCTCCGATGGCACTGCCATCGCCATGCGGCTGACGGATCAGAGCGGCCAGATCGTCCCCATTGAAATTCCTGTTCCCGACAAATCGGAAAGCCAGACCCCGGGTAACGGAGAGCCGCCCTTTACCTCCGTCAATCTCTATGCCAGATTGCAGGGCTATGAGCAGGTGGAGTCGGAAAACCTTCAGGTATTCCCGGATACCACCACCTGGCAGAACCTGGAGATGGTTCCCCTGTCGGAGCTTCCCGGCCAGTGGGATCAGAATGTGATTTTCCATACGCCTCCCCAGAATCTATAGGAGGTGAACCATGCCGCCCATTGTAACCCCTTATGTACCCCAGCGGATCACGGTGCACTTAGGGGCCCCGGATGAACCGGCCCAAAACGTAACCGTAAGCTTTGTGGACTATGTGAAGAATGTGGCATCCAGCGAAATCTACCCAACTTGGGAGGAAAGCGCCCTCCGGGCAAACATCCTGGCCATCACCTCCTTCGCCCTGAATCGGATCTACACCGAGTTCTACCGGAGCCGTGGCTACGACTTTGACATCACCAATTCCACCGCCTATGACCAGTTCTTTGTCAATGGACGAAGCTATTTTTCCAATGTGGCCCGAATCGCCGACGATCTGTTCAACAGCTATCTCCGCCGTCCCGGCTTTGTGGAACCCTTGGCCGCGAAATTCTGCAACGGCACCACCGTCCAGTGTGATGGCCTCAGCCAGTGGGGCAGTCAGAATCTGGCCATGCAGGGCTACACCGCTCCCCAGATTCTGCGCAGCTACTATGGAGACGTGGAAATCGTCAGCAACGCCCCTGTGAGAGGCCTGACCTCCTCCTATCCCGGCACGCCTCTGCGCCGGGGCACCTCCGGCCCCAGTGTGGTGGTTGTCCAGACGGAGCTGAACCGGATCTCACAGAACTATCCCGCCATTCCCAAGATCTATCCCGTGGATGGAATCTTCGGCGCTCAGACCGAGGCATCCGTCCGAAAGTTCCAGGAGATCTTTGATCTGGGAGTAGACGGCATCGTGGGCCGGGCCACCTGGTATGCCCTGGTGCGGCTGTACATTGCCGTGACCTCCATGGCAGAGCTGCGCAGTGAAGGCCAGCGATTCTATGTAAACTCCTGGGCCAACACCCGGCCCATCCAGCAGGGTGACCGGGGTGTCAGCGTGGAGCATCTGCAATACATGCTCAGCGTTCTCTCCGCCTACATTTCCGAAATCCCACCGGTGACAGTAGACGGCATCTTCGGCCCTGCCACCCGCAACGCGGTTCTGGCCGCCCAGGCGAGGTTTGACCTGCCCCAGACGGGAATTGTCAACGGGGAAACCTGGAACCAGATCTATGACCAGTTCTCCGGCATCGAATACACCTGGCGCAATCCTGAGCAGTTCCCCTATACCTATGCGCTGGTTTCCGGCACCAATCCCCGCTCCCGGTACGCCCAGACCACCACCATGACCCAATTCCCCGGCAATGATCTCCGGATCGGCAATCAGGATCCGGTCAAACAGGAGGCACCGCGATGAGACCACCCGTATCCTTTATCGGCCAGCCCATCCGCAGTCTGCAAACCATGCTGCGGGTGCTGGCGGAACACAATGACCGTTATGTATCCGTCATACCCGATGGGATCTATGGCCCCAATACCATGCGAGCCGTCACGGTTTTCCAGCAGCACCATGGCCTGCCGGTCACCGGGGTGGCGGATCACAACACCTGGCAAACCATTCTGGCAGCCTATGAGCCGGCCCTTTCCGCTCAGCAGGAGGCTCAGACCATTGGCATTGTGCTCAATCCCAATCAGGTGATCCGCAAGGGGGAGCGCTCTCCCTACGTCCATCTGACCCAGGCCATGCTCCACACTCTGTGTGACGTGTACCAAAGCGTCTCCCAGCCCAGCCACACCGGTATTCTGGATGACAGCACCTGTGATTCTCTGGCCTCCTTCCAGCAGCTGTGCGGTCTGCCCATGACCGGGAACCTGGATAAGCACACCTGGAAGCATCTGGCCCTCCAATACCCCCTGGCGGCAAACCTTCACAATTCTCTGTAGATATTTCCTATTTGTAAATTTTTTCCCAGCCGGAATTCCTCCCCTTGATAAAACCGGGAAAAAAGTCTATAATACATGGTAGCATTCCAATTATTGGCTTTTCGGGGAGGAACGCCCTATGTTTGTCCGGAACTGGAAAAAAGAAATCTTCACCATACCCAATCTGCTCAGCTTCTTTCGTCTGCTGCTTCTGCCCATTTACGCCTACATCTATCTGCGCGCCACAGACGATTTCCACTATATTCTGGCCGCCTCCATTATGGCCGTGTCCTGCCTGACAGACGCTCTGGACGGAAAAATCGCCCGAAAATTTCACATGATCTCCACTCTGGGGAAGATTCTGGACCCTCTGGCTGACAAAATCACCCAGTTTACCCTGACCCTCTGTCTGTCACTGAAGCATCCCGTACTCCGGCCGGTTCTGATTTTATTTGTGGTAAAGGAGCTGTTCCAGGCCATTGTGGGAGCGGTTCATCTCCGTAAGGGAAAAATGCTCCCCGGCGCTCTGATGATCGGGAAAATCTGCACCACGGTTCTGTTTGTCAGCCTCATTGCCCTGGTGCTGTTCCCCCGGATGCCGGAGCCATGGATCACGGCCATTGCCGCCCTGGATACGGTTTTCCTTGTCGTTTCCTTTGTCCGGTATATTTTCGCCTACTTTGGAAAGAATACCATGGTACAGGATTTGAACGGAGAAGCCTAAGGAACCTCTGAATAAATCGTCTGCGGCT
>CAYMWT010000010.1:0-22559 GCA_964394055.1 uncultured Oscillospiraceae bacterium | reverse complement strand
AGCGGGGACAGGTATGTTGTCAGCCCCTACGCCCTTCTGTGGGACAATGGAAACTTCTATCTATACGCATATCTGACCGAGAAGAACGCTTTCCGCACGTTCCGCATTGACCGAATGGAGGACATAGACAGCACCCTGACAGAGAAGCGGGACGGCGAAAAGGAGTTCAAAACTGACCAACTGACCGCCCAGGAATACAAGGTTTTCCAGATGTATCACGGCGAGAAGATGAAAGTCCGGGTGCGGTTTTCCAACCATTTGGCGGATGCACTGATTGACCAGTTCGGCAAAAACGTAATGCTCATTCCAGAAGATGAAAAGCACTTCACCGCCACCCTTCCCGTGGAAATCAGCCCGACCTTCTTTGCGTGGCTTGCGACCTTTGGACGTGGCGCAAAAATCCTCTATCCTGATAAAGCAATCGAAAAAATGCGTGATTTTATTGAGAGACTTACTGATATGTATAAAAATGATGGGGAGAAGTAGCGACTTCTCCCCATTTGATATTGAGATGATGAAAGATGATGGTAAGATGATGGCGGGATGTTCATAGATAATTGAGGTTCTTTTGGAGGATTTGAATACCAATTTTTGATACCGCAAGATAATACTGTTGGGTACATTGTATTTTACTGTGTCCCATTTGATTGCAAAGCAGATGGGTGGGCGTGTTCAGTTCTGCCATTCTCGTTCCGTATGTATGGCGCAGATAATGATACTTGAATACAATACCCAGTTTTTGCTTTATCTCCCGTGCAGGATACTTAAATGAATTGACTGTTTGTAGCGTTCCATTCGGCTGACAATTCACCATATCTGTAGAATAGATGTTGGAGCCGTCCAAGTCCTGAATGATGCGTCGTTTCTGTTCCCGCAGTCCCGCAAACCGCACTTCATCTTCTTCTCGCTTTTGGGACAGGGCTATGAAATAGTTTTTCAGTGTATCGCACATATAGACGGTTCGCTTTGCGTTTTTTGTTTTCAGTGGAACCAATTTGATAATTTGTTCCTGATACTGCATTTGTCGGTCAATCAGGATGGTTCCCTTCTCCAAATTCACATTTGACCATTTTAACCCAAAGCACTCATTGATACGCAAACCACAATAGCGTCCCAACATATAGGCTGTTTGTGCGTTGGTTCCATCAAAGAATTTGTCCAGAAGGGAAAGTTCCTCCTGCGTGAAATATACGATATCTGTATCCTCATCTGTTTTCAGTTTCGGCATCCTGATTTTGGTATCCTTATTCACGCAGAGTTTGTTATAGATATCCACATCCAGATAATTGCGGGAATAGGCTTGCCCAAAAATCAGATAGAACATTTTGAGAAAACTTTCCACATAGCGATAGGAATACTTCTTCTTGTAATAGAGGTCAGCCAAATAGTCCTCTACATCCGCTACACTGATATCATCAACATACCGCTTGCCAAACTTTTTGCGCAGATGATTTTCCCATAGACTGTCCTGCTTGCGGATGGTCTGGTAAGCCTTGGCAGAGCGACCCTTTTCACAGTATTCCTTGAACACTTCCGCTACTGTTTTCCGCTCCACAGGCCTTGGTTTGGTTTCATTCTGTTCCTGTTGGAGAGCGATTTGTCTTGCCTTTATTGCTTCCTTCTTTGTTTGGAATGGGTTCCCTAAATCATCCTGTTTTCTACGGATATCTTTCCGCTGGCCATTGCGCATAACTGTGAAGCGGTAGCCCCAGTTGCCATTTTCCAACTTGAATACGCCTAAATCATTCTGCTTTCCCATCGTAAGCCCCTCCTAAATTGCGGCGTTATTGTGGCAACGATAGGGTGAAACAGGTTCCAAGAGTGCCACAATGTGGCATTGTTTTGGGGACTGATCGCTTACAAAAAGGCTTGCTTTTTCTGGCTTTCCTTGCTATAATAGACATTGTAAAGGGTGAAACGCCCCATTAGCGGAAGGACGCTTGCGGCCTGACGCATGAGATGGCCCGGGACGAGGCCCGGCATGGCAAGGCTCTGAAGGGTCTGCTGGAGCGCTACTTCGCCAAAGAAATCGCCAAGGAGAAGGCCGTTGCCGCCGCCGAAAAGGCCGCCGATAAGGTTGGCAATGCTGTCAACTCCATGGTTGAGAAGCTCAAGAATAAGTAATTTACACAATCAAAACGGGAGCAGATATTTCTGCTCCCGTTTGGTGCAAAAAGGAGGAGCATTTATGCACGAATATGAAGTTCTGGTAGAAACCATCAATCCCTGCGGCGGCGACCGGCACGCAAAGAAGGAATTTCTGGAAGTCACAGCGGAAAGCCCGGAGCAGTATGTGGCCGACAACGGCCCCTATCCTGTGATGTCCACCGGAGCGACCCCGGAAGGGGACGTGATCATCACCACCGGCGACGGCAAGGGCAGCATGGTGCGCTACACCTTCACCCGGTAAGCGTCAAAAGCTTCAAGTAAACAGCATTGGGGGGAGAAGACTTGGTTCTTCTCCCCCTTACTATATTCTTCACAGAAACGGCGACGAAATCAGATATCCCCTGGCATCCGTCAGTGTACCGCCTTCCAGGATCAGAGCCTTCACCTTCCGCTGAAGGCTTGTGTCCTCGGGATAGCTTTCCATGGGCAGATCGGGATTTTTGAACACCCACTGAAGATACTCCCGATTGTCCTTTTCCAGCGGCATAATGCGGAAAGATCTCTGGAATCCCAGGATCCGGGAATCCGGCGGCAGCAGCGCCTTCAGGGTGGGAGAGAGCAGCCAGCTGTGACAGTACATCTCCGCCCCCCCGTACTCAGGAAAGGCCCGATCCAGGGTTTCACGGGCCTTCTCCCAGGAGGCCCGAAGGGCAGACAGCTCCATCCGGGCATCGGAAGGGATGTGAAGGCTGATCACCGGGCGGCCCTCCTGACGGATCAGCTCATATTCCAGCGCCCCAATGCGAAACAGCTTACAGGAAACCTGCCGCACCGTCCAGAAGCCCCGGTCAAAGCCATAGGTTCCGAAGCTGTCCCGGTGCTCCCGGACAAACCGGGAGAAGCAGGCAAAGGTATCATAGTAGATATCCTCCCCGATTCCCAGGGAGTCGTAAACCGTCTTGGCCGCCATGGCGCAGCGGAGCATACAGGCCAGCTCCCGGAAGCCCTCCGGGTCGGGGCTTAGAAGCTCCAGCAGCGCCTTTCTCCCCGTCTCCCAGGTCTCCTCCCGGGTCAGGGCGCTGACATCCAGCTCCCGGGGCAGGGACTGATCCGCCGCCAGCACCGCCCGGACTGCCTCAGGAGGTAGTCCGATTTTCTCACAAAACTGCTTCATGGTTCCTCCTTCTCCCGAAAGGGCGCGAACACCCGTTCCAGAACCTTTATGTCATACAGACCGATCACCGCTGCCCCGCACAGCAGCCAGAAAAAGCCGGACAGAAGGAACAGCCTGGGGGTCAGCACCGCCAGGGCCGCCGGTAGCAGGTTCATTGCCGTTACCAGCAGCATTTTCGGCAGGTTCGCCAGGCTCAGCAGAACGGCATTGACCAGGGTATCCTTCATTCCCATGGGGAATTGGGACAGCAGGGGAAACACCATTCCCGTAAAGAAGACCAGGGCAAAGCCCACAAAGAAGATCAGCCCGATCACCGCCATCCGTCCGGGGAAGGCCAGGTTTGCCACGATGCGGTAATCCATAGCCAGCATGGCTCCCAAAAACAAAATACCCAGCCACAGCCCCAGGCAGCGGCCAAAATCCGTCCGGAAGGCCCGGAAAAAGACCTTGCCGCCGCAGCTGCTGCCCTCCCGCCAGGCATACAGGCAGGTGAGCATGGCTTTGGCTGCCGGGCCTGCGGTCACAATGGGCAGGGTCGTCAGCAGCCACAGCAGGTTGATGCACACCAGCTCCACCAGCCGGGTGCAAAATACAAAAAACTTGGAATCGGGATCAAAACGCATGATGCTATTCTTCCTCTCAATCGCTGTGAATCGGGGGCTTGCGGATATAGGTTTTGGAGAGCTGATTCAGGGACTGCTCATAGGATTCGTTGGCCAGAGCCGTATAGAGAATATCCACCACGTTCAGCTGGGAAATTCGGGAGGACATGGCGCCGCTGCGGAATAAGCTTTCGTTGGCGGCGGTATACAGCTTTTCGTCTGCCATCTCCGATACCGGGGACTGGACGCACCGGGTAATGGCAATGATGGCGGTGCCGTTTTCCTTCAGGGCCTTCATGCACTCGATGATCTCCACCGTGGCCCCGGAATAGGAAAACACCAGGCCCAGATCCTCCGGGGTGGCGTTCCGTGCCTGAAGCAGCTGGGAATGCCAATCCTCGTTGATCACACACAGCCTGTTCAGCCGGAGAAATTTCAGATAGGCGTCCTTGGCGGCGCACAGGGACGCACCCATTCCGAACAGGTAGATCACCCGGGCCTTCTTCAGAAGCTCCACACATTTTTGGATCTCCTGGGCGTCCAGCAGCTCCCGGGTCTCCTCCAGGGAGCGGATGTTCTGCTCGGTAACGCTGTCAATGATCGTCTCAATGGAGTCTGACGGATGGATTTCCCGCTGCTCGGTTCTTCTTGTCTGCTCCTTCAGCGCCAGCTCATAGGTCACCGCCTTGCGGAATTCCTTATAGCCGGAATAGCCGGTGTGGGCGCACATCCGTACAATGGTGGAGGCGGAGGAAAAGGTAAGCTTCGCCAGCTCGTGGACGCTCATATCCACCACCAGCTGGGGATTGTCCAGGATGGCATTTGCCGCCTCCCGCTCCGTGCTGGAAAAGGTTTTGGATCGCTCCCGCAGACGAACCAATGCGCTGTTCATGGCCCTTCCCCCTTTCTTTTTTGCCTGTTCCCCTTTATTTTATCGGTTTCCCATAGCCTTGGCCATTCGCTTTGTTGCCAAATATTCCCCTCAAGAATTGTGCATTTTGTATAGTTTCCAATTTCGTTTTTGATTTTATTTCATTCAAACCGCCTAAGTCACCCCTTTTGAGCCAGGGTTTGAAACTTTGTTTCTTTGTTGTACATTTTTCTTGACACAATGTGCATTTTCGGTTACTATGGTAGGGAAGTCAGAGCCGCCCCATAAGGAGATTCCAGCCGAGCGGATCTGCTTTTGCTTTTTCCCATATTCGGAGAGAAAGCAGATTTTATTAAGGAGGAAAAATCATGAAGAAGATCCTTGCTGTTTTGCTGTCTGCCGTTCTGGTTCTGGGCATGTTCTCCGCCTGCGGCAACTCCACTCAGGAGACCAAGGCTCCTGCCGAGACAAAGGCAGCGGCCCCTGCTGAGACCCAGGCTCCCGCCGCAACGGAAGCCGCCGCGGAACCCGATACCATCGTCATTATGGCCCCCCCTGTCACCGGCTCCTACCTGGAGAACCTGAAGACCTGGGCTGCCGATTTTAACGCCATGTATCCCAACCTGACGGTTGAGATCATCGAGACCTCCTGGGATGAGCACAACGGAAAGCTGTCCACCATGGCTCAGGCCGGTGAAGCTCCCGACATCGCGGAAATCTCCTCCGGCGCTCTGGGCACCTATGTGGAGATGGGCGTTGCCATCGACATCGCAAAGTACATGGAAGATGGCCGTCTGGCGGACTACGACACCAACGCTCTGGATTACCTGTCCCTGGAAGGCACCGTTTACGGTCTGCCTCTGTACCTGACCATTCAGTCCATCGGCGCCAACAAGACCCTGATGGAAGAGCTGGGCATCGATGTTGAGAAGATCCAGAACGAAGGCTGGACCTATGAGGAGTTCCTGGATGCCATCAAGACCGGCACCACCGATTCCCGTTACGGCTTCGTCTTCGCCAACTCCGGCGTCACCGCCTCCGATATGCTGTATATGTTCGGCGCTGGCGTGGGCCTGAGCAATACCTTTACTCCCGACCTCAAGTATGCCTTCACCTCCGAGAACATGCTGACCCTCCTGAAGGCCATTGAAGAGATGACCGGTTATGTGCCAGACCGGCAACGCCATGATCTTCGGTAAGGCCATGCCTCTGTTCGAAGCCAACTTCAAGAAGAACAACGCCGCTCTGGAAGCAAATGACGGCACCGCCGTGGAAGGCTCCATGACCATGGATTACGCTTTCCTGCCCGTGCCCACCATGGCCGGCTGCGCTGAATCCTGCTACGGCACCGTGGACGGCCTGATTGCCCTGCGCAACAAGGACACCACCGACGAGCATCTGAAGAACGTCCTGCTGTTCATGGACTACATCTGCTCCGGCGACCGGATCGCCGCCTGCATGAACGAGCTGTATCTGGATCCCGTCTGCCAGTCCGGCCGTGACGCCCTGGTTCTGGAAGAGGGCCGTGACGCCAACAACCTGGCCACTGCCGGTCGCTGCATCGCCATGGTTCAGGCGCCTCCCGCCGGTGTTACCGCCGAGATGACCTCCACCGCCAAGCAGCTCATGGACGAGCAGATCGTTCCCAAGTTCCAGCTCCTGCTGGCCGGTGAGACCACCGCTCAGGATGTGTACGATCACATCTGCGAGGCCGCCTACGCTGCCTTCGGCCAGGACAACTGCGCCCAGGGTATGCTCGGCTAAATCTTCATCTTCGCGCCCACCCCACCTTGGTGGGGTGGGCAATTTCTTTCAAGGAGGCCGTAAATGAACAGTACAAAAGCGCCGCGGCTCCGTGCCCGTCGGAAGGCTCGGTTCACCAACGATGATCTGTGGGGCTATGTGTTTATTGCCGCCGCAATGATCATCTTCTGCGTATTTACTCTCTATCCCGTTATCAACGCCGTTTATACCAGCTTCTTCAATTATAAGCCCTTCGGCTCCGAATATGTGGGCCTGAAAAACTATGCGGACACCCTGAAGTACAGTAAGTTCAACCTCTTCTACAAGGCCGCCTGGAATACCCTGGTGTATACCATCATCGTGGTTCCCCTGTCTCTGCTGCTTTCCTTCACCATCTCCGTGATGATTCTCCCCTTCCAGAAAAAAGTCCAGTCCGTATTTAAGGCTATGTACTACCTGCCCGGCATCGCCTCCGGCGTCGCTCTGTCTGTGGTGTGGCTGTGGCTGTACGATTCCTCTCCCGACGGACTGTTTAACAAGTTCCTGGGCTTCTTCGGCATCCCCGCCCAGAACTGGCTGTCCTCCACCAAGACCTCCATGCTGTCCCTGATCATCATGGCCCTTCTTTCCAGCCATGGTACCCAGATCATCACCTACATCGCCGCCCTTCTGGGCATCGACAACAGCTATTTCGAGGCCGCTGAGCTGGACGGCGCCACCTTCTTCCAGAAGGTTCGCTATATTGTCTGGCCTCTGGTCAAGCCTACCACCTTGTTCCTGCTGGTCACCGGTGTCATCGGCTCCTTCCAGGTCTTCATGAATGCTTACATGATGACCGGCGGCGGCCCCGACAACTCCACCACCATGATCGGCCTGCTTATCTACAACAACGCCTTTGAATATGGCAAGTATGGCCTGGCCTGTGCCCAGGCAATCATTCTCACCATTGTCATCGCCCTCATGTCTGCCTTCCAGTTCAAGCTGATGGGCGTAGACGTGGAATATTAAGGAGGTACTGCCATGGCTACCGGACTATATTCTCAGCACCTCCACAACAAAAAGGTTCTCTATCTGCGAAATACCGTCATTACCGTGGTACTGGTGGTCTTCGCCGCCGCCACCCTGTTCCCCATTGTCTACATGATGCTCTCCGGCTTCGGCCCCAACGTATCCACCGCCGGCAATATGCGCACCATCTTCCCCTCCCGTTGGACCTGGGAAAGCTATAAGGCCTTCTTTGATTTCAGCCCCCATTCCCTGCGCTGGATCTGGAACTCTCTGGTAGTGGCCGCGGGCACCGTCCTGGGCAACGTGCTCTTCGCCTCTATGGCGGGCTACGCCTTTGCCAAGATCCGCTTCAAGGGCAGCAAGGTGCTCTTTGCCATGATCCTTGTGGCTATGATGATCCCCTATCAGGTCACCCAGATCCCTCTGTACATCCTGATGGTTCAGAAGTTCCACATGACCAACACCTATTCCGCCATGATCCTGCCAAGCCTGTGCACCGCGTATAACATTTTCCTGTGCAAGCAGTTCTTCACAGGCCTGCCCACCCCGCTGATTGAAAGCGCCAAGATTGAAGGATGCAGTCAGTTCCAGATTTTCGTCCGTATCATCCTGCCCCTGTCCAAAACGGTGCTGGCGGTTATGGCCATCAACACCTTCCTGAGCAGCTGGAACAACTTCTTCTGGCCCTTCCTGGTCACCAATACCCCCGCTATGTACACCATTCAGGTTGGCCTGAAGCAGTTCAAGTTTGCCAACGAAACCCTGTTTGCCCCCATGATGGCGGGCGCAACCATTTCCGCTCTGCCCATGTTCATCATGTTCTTCGCACTCCAGAAATACTTCATGGAAGGCGTTACCATCGGCGCTGTAAAGGGCTGAGCTGCCACAATTGCGGCCCATACCATCCGGTATGGGCTGCATCTTTCAGGAGGCTGTTTATGATCCGAACCTATCTGCCCGGGGATGCCGACGCTGTTTTTGAAATCTGGAACAGCGTGGGCCTGTCCATGGGCTATGCCCCGGTGTCCAGGGAAATACTGGATAGCCTGTTTCTGAACCACCCGGATTTTTCGCCAACGCACACCTTCCTTCTGGAAGAACGAGGAGAAATTCAGGGCTTTGTCAGCGGCTGCACCGGCGACCACATCCCCAGAGGGAAGGAACGGGGGTATTTCACCGCCCTCATGCTCCGTCCCCAGGCCGATACCCAGGAAAATACCGCCGCCCTGCTCACCGCTCTGGAGGATTCCTTCCGGGATGCCGGGCGAAGGGTGAGCGCCGTCACCTTCTTTAACCCCATCCGTCTGCCCTGGATCCTGCCCGGAACCCCTGGTCATCAACACAATAATCTCCCCGGCATTCCCACGGATCTTCCTCTGCATCACCGGATGCTGGCCCTTGGGTACAAGGAAGCCGCCCGGGAACAGGCCATGTATCTGCCCCTGAAGGGCTTCGCCGTCCCTCCGTCCATTGAGGAGCGGGCAGAGCGTATGGCTCAGGAGGGCTATACCGTAGCCCGGTACGATCCCCGGCGTCACCGGGGGCTGAAGGAAATGGTGGACGCCCTGGAAAATCCCATGTGGTCTGCGGAGATCCCCGCTGCCGGCGAAGCCGGAATGAACCTGCTGGTAGGCCTTTCCGGAGACACCTGCGCCGGATTTACCGGGCCCATCTATCCGGAGGAAACCGGCCGGGGCTACTTTGCCGGCATCGGCGTCGCCCCAAAATATGAACACCACGGTCTGGGAAAGCTGCTGTTCTACCGGCTGCTTCAGCAGGAGAAGCTGGCAGGCGCGGAATATATGTCCCTGTTCACCGGAGAAAATAACCCGGCCAGACACATCTATGAGGAAGCGGGCTTCCGGGTGGTTCGCCGCTTTTCCGTCATGCTGAAGGAGCTGTAAAACATGGAATATAAAAACCATACCGTTCTCGCCATCGGCGCCCACATTGGCGACGCGGAGCTGACTGCCGGCGCTCTGCTGGCCACCTGTGCCGTTCACGGCGGGAAGGCCGTGACCCTGGCCCTCACCGCCGGAGAAAAAGGCGCGCCTGCGGGAGCTGACATTGCCGAGTACCGGCGCAGTAAGATCCGGGAGGCGGAGGCCTTCGCCGCCGAGCTGGGCGGAGAGAGCTATGTCCTCGACTACCAGGATGGACTGCTCCCGGACAACGACGAGGTGCGCTTTGCCGTCTGCGACATCATCCGGAAGGTAAAGCCGGATATCATCGTCACCCACCACGAAAAAAGTATGCACAAGGATCATGAGGCCTGCCACCGGATTGTGGTGGACGCCTGGTTCTATGCCGCCATTGAAGGCTTTCAAAGAGAGCTTCCCAGGCACTTTGCCCGACACCTGTACTTCGGTGAAAACTGGGAGGATGCCCCGGACTTTACTCCCTATGTCTACCTGGACGTTACCGATGGCTTCCCCCTGTGGGAAAAGGCCATTGACCATCACTGGTTTGCCGTCCATTCCACCAGCTTCCCCTACAAGGAATACTATTCCCATCTGAAGCGTCTGCGGGGCATTCAGGGCCGAAAGGGCTACTGTGAGTGCTTTATGCTCCCACCGGAGCAGGTACGGCTCACCCAGACATTGGATGAAATTTAAGGAACCCGATAGAAATGGCGTGCCGCTCGCCGGGTATGCGGCAGAATGGAGACTGTTATGGTAGAGCTTCAAAAAATCGCTACGGAACAGCGAAATCCCCGTACCATGAACATCGATACCCTGTCCACGCTGGACATGGTCAAGCTGATCAATCAGGAGGATCGTCATGTGGCCGAGGCTGTGAGCCTGGTCACGGACAAGATCGCCGCCGCAATTGATGTCATTGCCGACCGCCTTTCTCAGGGTGGACGGCTGATCTACTGCGGTGCGGGCACCTCCGGCCGTCTGGGCGTCCTGGACGCGGTGGAATGCCCACCCACCTACTCCACCGATCCGGAAATGGTTCAGGCTCTGATGGCCGGCGGCTACGGCGCCATCTTCAAGGCTGTGGAGGGTGCGGAGGACAGTAAGGAACTGGGTGTCCAGGACTTAAAAAACATCGCCTTTTCTTCTGCTGACGTGCTGGTCGGCATTGCCGCCTCCGGTCGGACCCCCTATGTGTTGGGCTGCATGGAATACGCCAAAAGCCTTGGGGCCTGCACCATCTCCGTCACCTGCTGCCCCGGCTCCCAGCTGGACACCTTCGCCGATATCGGCATCGCCCCGGCTCCCGGGCCGGAGGTCATCACCGGCTCCACCCGGATGAAAAGCGGCACCGCTCAGAAGATGGTGCTGAACATGCTCTCCACCGGCGCCATGATACGCCTTGGCAAGGTCTACGGAAATCTCATGGTGGATGTAAAGCCCTCCAATGAAAAGCTGATCCGGCGCTGTGTGACCATCGTCCAGGACGCTACCGATTGCGGAGAGGATGCCGCCGTCGCCGCATTGGAAGCCTGCGGCTACCGCCCCAAGGTGGCCATCGTCATGATTCTCTGCGACGCGGACGCCGAAAAGGCCCAGGCCCTGCTGGATGGGGCCAATGGCCGGATCGCCAAGGTTCTAAAGGAGGGGTAATATGTCACTGCTGCGTGTCGAATATTCTTCCAGGGAATTGGAAATGTGTACCTCTTTCCAGGTGGTTCTCCCCGATGAGGGCGACCTGGGAAAGACGAAGGTCGTATATCTGCTCCATGGAATCAGCGATAACTGCACCGGCTGGACCCGATATACCAGCTGTGAGCGCTACGCCCGGGAACGGGGGATCGCCCTGGTCATCCCCGAGGTGCAGCGAAGCTTTTACGCCGATCAGGTCTACGGCCTGAAGTATTTCAGCTACATCTCCCGGGAGCTTCCCCAGGCCTGCCGCCGGATGTTCGGCTTCAGCCCGGAACGGCAGTATAATTTTGTGTGCGGTCTGTCCATGGGTGGCTACGGAGCCCTGAAATGCGCACTGACCTATCCGGAAAACTATGCCGGCTGCGGCAGCTTCTCCGGGGCCGTTGACCTGAAGGCTCTGGTATCCCGGCCCTCCGGCCCGTTAACGGAGCGGGAGCGCACTGCCATTTTCGGAGCAGGGCATAAAGTAGGGCCTGAAAACGACCTGTTTTCTCTGGCGCAAAGGGCTGTGTCTCCCCCGCCCATCTATCTCTCCTGCGGCGAGGAAGACAGCCTCTATAGCCTCAACAACGCCTTTGCCCAAGCTCTTTCCCGGCTGGGCCTGACCCACCGCTACGATCATCGTCCCGGCGATCACACCTGGGACTTCTGGGACAGATCTCTTCAGGATTTCTTCGACTACATCCAATTATAACGCAAACGGGAGGGCAAATTGCCCTCCCATCCGGTATCTGCTTACAGGTTGATCCTGCCCATGACCACGGGATGCTTTGCCCCGGTGACCGAGGGAACATTGCCGCACAGGCCGAATACCGCCTCATTTGCCAGAATGGCAAAGGCCACCGCCTCCTTGGCATCGCTGTCCAGGCCCAGATCCTCCTGGGTCTGCACCAGGCATTCCGGCAGGGCCTCCCGCAAAAAGCGAAGCAGGGTCGGATTCCGGCTTCCGCCGCCGCCGACCACCAGTCTGTCCGGCATCCGGGCAGCGAACCGGCGGAGGCTCAGGGCAATGGACTGGGCGGTAAACGCTGTGGCTGTGGCCAGAATGTCCACCATGGGATAGTCTCCCATGCCCAACAGGGCGTTGACGTAGCTTTCCCCGTAGTATTCCCGGCCGGTGGTCTTGGGCGGCACTCTTTCCAGGTAGGGATCCTCCAGCAGCTTGGAAAGCACCTCCGGGATTACCTTGCCGGAGGCGGCCAGCCTGCCGCCGTCGTCGTAGGTCTGTCTGCCCTCTGTCATCCGGGAAACCAGGGCGTCCATCACCATGTTCCCCGGGCCGGTGTCAAAGGCGGTCACATCCTCCAACCGGCACCCGGCGGGAAGCAGGGTCACATTGCCGATGCCGCCAATGTTTTGCAGGGCTACGTTTTCCTTCTCAGAGCGGTAGAGCAGGAACTCCGTATAGGGCACCAAGGGCGCGCCCAGCCCTCCGGCTGCCATGTCCCGGGTACGAAAATCGCTGACCACAGGGCAGCCGAATTCCTCCGCCAGGAAGGAAGGATCCCCGATTTGCAGGGTGCCCCGGACAGTCGTTCCCAGATAGGATGTCTCCTCCGGGCAGTGCCACACGGTCTGGCCGTGGGTTCCGATCAGATCCACATGATCCGTACCGGTCTGCCGAAGCAGCTCCCGGACGGCCTGGGCGTAGCATTGCCCCAGATAGGTGCCCAACAGACAGATTTCCCGGGCGCCGCCGAAGCTGCCTCCCGCCACCTCCAGAATCCGCTGCCGGGCCTCCCTTTCAAAGGGCTGAAAGTAAAAGCCCAGCTGCTCCACCTTCGTATCCAGGCCCGCTCCTGTGATTCTGGTCAGAACCGCGTCCACGCCGTCGGCGGAGGTGCCGCTCATCAGGCCCACCACCAATCGGTAGGGCTTTTCCCACAGCGTTTGTAGTGAATGCTTCATATTTTCTCCCCCTTTTTCTATTCAGTTTATCCCCAGCTATTTGGATTGTCAAGGAGGTTTCCCCATGATTTTATTTGGCGCTGACCGGATCGCGGAATTCCGGGACTGCTTCGCCGGACGGGTTGCCCTGCTCACCACGCCCTCAGGCCGCACCAGCGGGAACCAGTCCACCATTGAGGTGCTGAAGGAGCACTGCCAGCTTTCCCTGCTGCTGGCCCCGGAGCATGGTGTCCGGGGAGATAAGCCCGCAGGGGCCTTATTTTCCGACGAGATTGACGAGGATAGCGGCCTGCCGGTGCTCAGCCTCTATACCAAGGCCTCCAAGCGCCTCTCTCCCCAGGCCCTGGATGCCTTTGACACCCTGGTTTACGACATTGCCGACGTGGGCTGCCGGTACTATACCTTCATTTCCTCTCTGCGGAGCTGCATTGAGGACTGCGCCGCCGCGGGAAAGCGGCTGGTGGTGCTGGATCGGCCCAATCCTCTGGGTGACCGGGTAGAAGGTGGCATTCTGAAGCGGGAGGCCATGAGCTTTGTGGGCTGCTATGAAATACCCGTATGCTACGGCCTGACCTGCGGAGAGCTGGCTCTCATGATGAATGAAGAATTGCAGCTCCATTGCGATCTGGCGGTGGTTCCCTGCCAGGGACTTTTCCGGGAGCAAACCTTCCGGGACTGGCACAAGCCCTGGGTCATGCCCAGCCTGGGCATTCCCCGGTTTGAAACCGCCCTGCTCTATCCCGGCACCTGCCTGATTGAGGGCACCAACTGCTCTGAGGGCAGGGGTACCGCGGATCCCTTCGGCATCATCGGCGCACCCTTTATTCACGGGGAACGCTTCTGCCGGGCATTCAACGACATGGGCCTGCCCGGCGTCGTGGCCACGCCGGTATACTTCACTCCCACCACCTCCAAGCATCAGGGCCAGCTGTGCGGCGGCATTCAGCTCCATATTCTGGACGAGGATACCATCCAGCCTGTGGCCCTGGGCGTCCGGCTGCTGGATCTGCTCCGGAGAATGTACCCGGAAGACTTCCGCTTCCTGGACCCGGTGCGGGAGGATGGGAAGCCCTTCATCTCCCTGCTGGCAGGCCATCGGGAATTTGAGAACCCCAACTGGGACGCGGATGCCATGCTCAGGCGATACGCCGAGGACAGCGCCAAATTCCGGGAGCGGAAGGCTCCCTATGAGATCTATCCCAAGGAGGATACGAAATGAACATCAAACAGATGCTGGGTCAGAAGCTGGTCTTCGGATTTCACGGGGATACCCTCTCCCAGGAATTCATTGACCTGATCCAGGAATATAAAATCGGCAATGTGATATTGTTCCTGCGGAACGTCAAAAGCGCCGACCAACTGAGAAGGCTCTGCGGGGAGATTCAAGACCTGATCCAGACGGAAACCGGCTATCCGGCCTTTATTATCATCGACCAGGAGGGCGGCATGGTCACCCGGCTGCCCCAGGAGGCGGTGAATGTGCCTTGCGCCATGTCCCTGGCCGCCACAGGCGACCCGGAGAACGCCGCCAAAGCCTCCCAAATCACCATCCGCCAGCTTCGGGGACTGGGCGCCAACTTCAACATGGCGCCCGTGCTGGATGTGAACAACAATCCCAGCAACCCGGTCATCGGCATCCGCAGCTTCGGGGATAACCCGGAGAAGGTGGCAGACTTTGGCCTTGCCTCCCTCCGTCCCTATGCGGGCAGCGGTGTCCTCTGCTGCGGCAAGCATTTCCCCGGTCACGGGGACACCGCGGTAGACAGCCACCTGGGCATTCCACGGGTGGATAAGTCTCTGGAAGCGCTGGAACAAACCGAGCTGGTGCCCTTCCGCCGAGCCATCCAGGGGGGCATTCCCGCCATTATGATCAGCCACGTTATGTTCCCCCAGCTGGAGCCCAAACAGGTGCCCTGCACCATGTCCCGGGAGATCATCACCGGACTGCTGAAGGAGAAGCTGGGCTTCCGGGGACTGGTACTCACGGACTGCATGGAGATGCTGGCCATCCAGAACCATTACGGCACCCCCCAGGGTGTGGTGGCCTCCATTCAGGCAGGCGTGGATCTGGCAGAGATCTCCAGCACCCTTTCCCTGGAACGGGATGCCGCCAAAGCCGTAAACGAGGCCGCAATGAACGGCGAATTCGATATGGAGGAGATCGCGGCCTCCGTAGAGAAGATCCTGGCATATAAAAAGCAGCTTCAGATTTCACCGGAGCCTGCCCTCTGTGGCAGGGAAGCGGACTTCCAGGCCGTCCGGGACATGACAAGAGCCGCCATCACCCATTGCGGCGGCACGCCCTTCCAGGCAGATGAGAATACCTTCTTCTGTGGCTGTGAGGACTACCGTGCCTCCGGGGCTGGGAATGAAAACGGCAGCGCCGGCCCATTCCCGGCCTATATGGGAAAGGCCTTCTCCGCCCCCTATGCCATTTCCACGAAAGACCCGGAAGCGCGGGAAATCGCCGCGCTCACCGCCCAGGCAGCGATGTATGGGAAGATCGTCTTCTCCACCTGCAACGGACACCTGTTCCGGGGACAGCTTGCCCTGGCAAAGGCTCTGGCGAACCTGGGAAAGCCTATGACCGTGGTGGCTCTGCGCAACCCCTACGACATTCCCCTGCTCCCGGACAATGTGTGCAAAATCGCGGCCTACGACTATACCATTCCCGCCTTTGAAGCTTTGGACGAGATCTTCCGGGGCGGCGCCATGACGGGGATTTCCCCTGTGAAGCTGTGAGGTGAACCCTATGTTTATCGCCGGAATCGACGGCGGCGGCACCCATACCCGGGTGGAGCTGCGAGACGAACACAATCAATTTCTGAAGCGGCTGGAATTTGGCCCCTTCAACCTCAACGCCATTGGGGAGGAGGCCTTCCGCGCCCTCCTTCAGCAGGTCTTCACCGCCCTGGGAGATATGGGCAGGTGCGCAAAGCTCTGCTTTGGCGCGGCCGGGGTCTCCAACCCCAGAGTAAGGGAGATTTTGACCGACGAACTTGGGGAAGCCGGCTTCTTTGGAAAGTGGATTCTCTGCGGGGATCAGGAGATTGCCCTCCGGGGGGCCATGGACGGCCCCGGGGTGGTGGTGATCGCGGGAACCGGCTCCATCTGCTTCGGCAAAAACGCTGCCGGAGATACCGCCCGCAGCGGCGGCTGGGGCCACCTCATTGATGACGGAGGCAGCGGCTACGCTCTGGGCCGGGATGTGCTGGCAGCAGCGGTTCGGGCCTTTGACGGCCGAAGCCGAAGTGAGGCCCTTCGCCGTGGCGTATGCGAAAGGCTGGGCGGGAGCACTCCCTCGGACATCGTATCCTTCGTCTACAGTCCCCGCACGGACAAGGCCGCCATTGCTCAATTTTCCCGCCTGGCCCTGGAACTGGCAGAGCAGGGAGACCCGGAAGCGGAAGCCATATTAAGCCGGGGAGCGGAGGAGCTGGCGGCACTGGTAAAAGCTGTCCAGGACAGGCTGGGCCTTCCCGGCTGTTCCATCGCATTGCTTGGCGGGCTGCTCACCGGGGACAATCCCTACCGCCGTGTGGCAGCGGAACGGCTCATGGCTCTGGGAACTCCCATTGCTCCGGCTCACGACGCCCTCTGGGGCGCGGCACAAATGGCTTGGGAGCTGTAACAAAACAGATAACGGCAGGCCCTTTCGAGCCTGCCGTTCGTCTATAAATATCCGTTTTCTCACAGGAATTCCTGTAAGCTTCTTCTCACCTTTCCGCTGTATCCGGTGACGGTATGGGCGTTCCCCATGGCGTTCAACACCGCCTCCTCTGTTGCCTCAGCGGCGGCCCGGAAGGCCTTGTCGATCTGCTCCTCATGGATGCACCGGAAGGCGCACATGCCGCAATCCCTCTCCGGCATCCGGTTGGCGGTGGAAAAGCCGATCATCACCTCTCCGCTGCCATGTCCCGTGTAGCTGCCCAGCCGTGCCAGGCCCACAGCGCACCGGCGGATGATCCGCCCCAGCTGCCGGGAGGTCACAGGCAGATCGGTGGCCAGGATCATAATGCAGCTGCCCTTGTCCGGGGTGTCGGCCATAAGCTGCTGCTCGATCCGCTGTCCGATGTTGTCGCCGCCGATGGTCAGGTCCCGGAGGCTTCCATGGTTGCATAGCGTCAGCACACCCAGGGTGAACCTTTCCTCTCCGATCTCCATGATCCGGGAGGCAGAGCCGATACCGCCCTTCAGGTCGTGGCAGGTCATGCCCTTACCAGCGCCCACGTCTCCCTGGGCAAACGCCAGGTCGGCGCTTTCTATGGCAGCAAAAACCTCTTTTTCTCCCACCGCCCGATGGCGGATGTCATTGAGGGAGCCGTCGTTGCACTCGCAGACCACAGGGTTCACCGTAGTGATGCGGTATCCGGCCGTTTCCCCCTGACGGCACATGTATTCCACCATGGCGTCATGCACCAGGCCCACATTCAGGGTGTTGGTCAGGGCAATGGGGGTTTCCAGGGTGCCCAGCTCCTCGATCTGCATTAGGCCCGCTGTCTTGCCAAAGCCGTTGAGAACGTGGCAGGCCGCCACCATTTTCTGCTGGTAGATGTCGTCCTCACAGGGAAGGATCACGGTGACCCCGGTTTTGTGCCGGTCATTGTCCACGGTGCAGTGACCCACCCGAACGCCGGGCACGTCGGTGATGGCGTTTCTCGTTCCCTTTTCCATTCGCCCAACCTGAAATTCCATAGTCTGTCCTCTCTTAAATGTTATACAGCCGCTTCCCGTTTTCCATGGTCACGGCGTGAATTTCCGCTACCGTCATTTCCCGGATCTCCGCCAGCCGCTCTGCCATGCGGTAGAGCTTTCCCGGGTCATTCCGCTTACCCCGGAAAGGCTCCGGAGACATATAGGGACAGTCCGTTTCCAGAACGATCCGATCCAGGGGAATGGCGCTGGCCACCTCCACCGCCTTCCGGGCGTTCTTGAAGGTCAGCACCCCGGTAAAGCCGATGTACCAGCCCCGGGCAATGAGCCATTTTGCCATTTCCAGGGATCCGGAATAGCAGTGGAACACTCCCGTCACCTCCGGAAATTCCTTTACGATATTCATACCGTCCTCATGGGCCTCCCGTTCATGGACGATGACGGGAAGATGAAGCTTTCTTGCCAGCTCCATTTGCAGTCGGAAGGCATGGCGCTGAATGTCTCTTGGGATGTCCTCATAGTGATAGTCCAGGCCGATCTCGCCGATGGCCCTGATCCTGGGATTCTCCGAGATCATTTTCTCATATTCTGCCAGCACGCCCTCGTCCACCTCGTCGGCGGCGTCGGGATGGGAGCCAACGGCGGCATAGATGTAGTCATAGCGCCGGGATAGCTCGGATGCGTTCCGGGAGGACGCCAGGGAGCAGCCCGGATTCATCAGAAAGCCAATGCCCTGCGACGGCAGGGCACTGAGCAGGTTCTCCCGATCTGTGTCAAAGGCACGATCGTCCATATGGGCATGGGTGTCAAACAGCATGGTATCTCCTCTATCCATTGGTTTCACCGATCAGGACTGCCACCAGGCAGCCGTCACACTCCCACACCCGGGGATCCTTCAGGGAAAAGCTGGTGTGGTTGGGAAAAATACGCAGACCTTCCCCGCTTTGCTTTGCCGCCGCCTCCTTCAGCACCCAGAAGGTCAGAAGGGCGCGGCGCTTGTCCTCCGCCTGGTCGAATTGTTCCTTCTCCCGGGGAGAGAGAACCCGTTCCGCCAGCGTCAGTGCAATGGGTCTGTCCAGTTCCTCGGCGTCAATGCCCACCGGTACCTTTGCCAGGGCGCAGAAGGCATGGCGATGGGTATGGGAAATGGAAAAATGCCAGGGGGAGTCCTTCCAATAGGGCTTTCCTTCCGGCGTCACGGATATGGGAGGCGGGGCCTGGCCCGTACAGGCGCGGTATTCCTTTTCCAAAAGCTCCCAGCCTGCCTGATGTCCGGTTCGCCCGTCCAGCAAACAGTATCCGAAAATCACAGTGCGTCGATGATATTGGAGTCGTCCCCGGAATCCAGCCGGTTATTTTTGTCCCGGATGGCTTCCACCAGCATTCCGGCGCCCATGAGCACCAACACGCCGCCCAGGAGGAAAAAGGCCAGACGGGAGGCCGTCATAGGCACCAGCACCAGGATCACGCCCAGAATCACCATCAGAACGGCAAGCACCTTGCCCTGCTTCAGGCTGGAGCCCATCAGCTCCTGAATGCTGCGCAGAACCACAAAAATGCCCACAAGCCGCCCCAGGCTTTTTGCCAGGGCCAGGGGATTGTTGGTCAGCCACAGCCCCAGGAGAATGCACACCGCCGCGCCTAGAAACTGCCCCAGTCGTACCCGGGCGCTGAGCAGCACAATCCCCCAGACGATGCCCACCGCGAACAGACCCCAGCCCAGAATGTGGGAGACCAGGATGGTGGCGTTATCCGGGCTGATTACCAGAATCAGACCGCAAAGGATCACCAGCACCGGGGGCGCAAAGTGGTTGAGATAGTAAGAAAGCCGCTGTTTATCCATAGGGAACACCTCTTTTCCGTTTTCTTCAGTATATCCTTTTCTTGGGATTCTGTCAACGGAAACGAAAAAAATCCCACGTCCAAAATCATTTTCCAGTGACTCCCAGGAAAATGCAGGATTCTTTTCACCTTTCTCCTTGACATTCAAGCGTGGGTTGAGTACAATAGATTCGGTATGGTGTACGCTGCCCCAGTGTTTCCTGGGAGGCCGCGTTTCATTGATAACCGGCGAGAGAGCCGGGGGAAAGCGTTTTACGCCTCATGGCGTTTTGCTTCACTGCCTGCCGGGGTATACCCGGCCGGTTTGTTATGTCAAATTTCACATGGGGACTGGAAGCTTTGAATCAATCGTCTGCTGAGAATTGGATCAGAGCTTCCTGAAGCGCCACCCCTTCTGCGCCTATTAATTTTAGAAGGAGGTGTGCTGCACATTTATGGAATGGTATCATTATCTCATCATCCTGGCGGTGGGACTGGTTCTGCTGGCTGTAGGCTTTGCTCTGGGCATGGTCTGCCGGAAACGGATCGCGGAACGGGAGATCGGCTCCGCGGAGGCGGAAGCCACCCGCTTAATCAACGAAGCCATTCGCTCCGGTGAGAGCCGGAAGAAGGAAATGCTTCTGGAAGCCAAGGATGAAATCCATAAAACACGCACAGAGTACGAACGGGAAGTCAAAGAGCGCCGGGCGGAGCTGAGTAAGCAGGAGCGCCGCTTGGAGCAGAAAGAAGCCACCCTGGACAAGAAGACCGAAGCCTTTGAGCGCAAGGAAGACGAGCTTGCCAAGAAGCTGCAAAAGGCCACCGAGACCCAGGCCCAGGCCGAGGAGCTGCGGAAAAAGCAGATGGAGACCCTGGAAAAGATCTCCGAGCTGACCCAGGAGCAGGCCAAGGAATATCTGCTCAAGTCCGTGGAGGACGATGTCCGCCACGAGGCCGCCATGAAGATCAAGGAAATCGAGGCCCAGTTCAAGGACGAAGCCGAGGAAAAGGGCCGGGAGATCATCGCCACCGCCATCCAGCGCTGCGCCGCCGATCACGCCGCCGAGACCACCGTCTCCGTGGTTGCCCTGCCCAACGACGAAATGAAGGGCCGGATCATCGGCCGGGAGGGCCGGAACATCCGCACCCTGGAAACCATCACCGGTGTTGACCTGATCATCGACGACACCCCGGAGGCCATCACAGTCAGTTCCTTCGATCCCGTGCGCCGGGAGGTTGCCAGACTTGCTCTGGAAAAGCTGATTGCCGACGGCCGCATCCATCCCACCCGCATTGAGGACATGGTGGAAAAGGCCCGCCGGGAGGTGGATCGCACCATCCGGGAGGAGGGCGAGCGTGCCTGCTACGAAACCGGCGTTCACAACCTGAATCCGGAGCTGATCAAGATTCTGGGCCGTCAGAAGTATCGTACCTCCTACGGTCAGAACGTGCTGAACCACTCCATCGAGGTCGCCCATATTGCGGGCCTTATGGCCGCCGAGCTGGGCGTGGATATCGCCATGGCCAAGCGGGCAGGACTTCTCCATGACCTGGGCAAGTCCATCGACCACGAGGTGGAGGGCAGCCATGTACAGCTGGGCGCGGATCTGGCCCGGAAGTACAAGGAAAATCCCGTCATCATCAACGCCATCGAGGCCCACCACGGAGACGTGGAGCCGAAGACTGTCATCGCCGTGTTGGTACAGGCAGCCGATGCCATCTCCGCTGCCCGTCCCGGCGCCCGCCGTGAAAACGTGGAGAATTATATCCGCAGACTTCAGAAGCTGGAGGAGCTTACCGGCTCCTATCCCGGCGTAGACAAGGCCTTCGCCATCCAGGCCGGCCGTGAGGTTCGGATCATGGTCAAGCCCGAGGTGGTAACCGAGGACAACATGATCCTCCTGGCCCGGGACATTGCCAAGAAGATCGAATCTGAGCTGGAATACCCCGGTCAGATCAAGGTCAACGTGATCCGGGAAACCAAGGCTGTGGAATTCGCGAAATAAGGATACGGGGCATGGACACTTCAAAAATGTCCATGCCCCGAAACTATATTCCGATTGGGGCTCAGAAAAGGAGCAATGTATATGACCTTACAACTATCGTCTCTCAGTGACCGGCTCTCCCGGCTGCGCTGCCTCTCAGGCAATCAGCTCAAGCGCATTGCGGCGGTGTGTATGCTGGTAGATCACTTCAGCAAGACCACCCTGATCCGGTTTTTCGATGGGCTGTATCGATCCGGGCGGATTTCATTTGACGTCTTTTCCCCGCTGTATGATGTGTTGAACAAGGTTCTCTACCCCATGGGCGCGGTGGCCTTTCCCCTGTTTTGCTACCTGTTCGTGGAAGGGTACCTGCACACCAGGAGCAAAAAGAAATACGCTCTGCGGCTCGGCCTGTTTGCCCTGATCGCGGAGCTTCCCTTCGATATGCTCTTCTTTCCGGGCTTTGCGAAAATGGACGGCACATATCCCCTTTATTTGCCCTATCAAAATGTGATGTTCACCTTTCTTCTGGCCATGGGCGCTCTGTTCCTCATAGAGAAGGCCGGGCAGGTGCCCCGCAGGTGGCTGTCCTGGCTGCTTCAGGCCGCCGCTGCCCTGGGCATGTGCTCTCTGGCGGAATTTGTGGTTCATTGCGACTATGAGGGCTATGGGATTTTCCTTGCCATTCTTTTCTATGTCCTTCGGAAGAATCGGATCTATCAGGTTCTGGGGGCACTGGCGGCCATGCTCATTGTGTATAACCCCTATCCTGCTTCCATGGTAATTTCCATGGTGCTGGTGCTGCTGTACAACGGTCAGCGGGGGAAAGGAAAGCTGAAGTATTTCTTCTACTGGTTCTATCCCGGCCACATGGCTGGGCTGCTGCTTCTCAACGCCCTGCTGGGAATCTGATTCCATGAAACGTCCGGCATGATTTGTGCCGGACGTTTTTGCCCTCTCAGTCTCGCTGCGCTCGACAGCTCTGCTCTGCGCTAAGCATCCGTAAGACACTTTGCGTCAACGGCTGCTAAGTCCCGGAGGGAGAGCCAAGTGGGTGGTTCAAATACTATA
>CAYMWT010000009.1:0-22703 GCA_964394055.1 uncultured Oscillospiraceae bacterium | reverse complement strand
CTCAAAGGAAGGCAGCTGCTACGGCCAGAACCACAGCCGGAAGCATATTGGCCACCCGCAGCTTTTTACCCCAGACCAGATTCACACCCACGCAGAAAATCAGGATGGAGCCGATCATAGAAAGATTTGACAGAGCGGTATCGGTCATCAGGGGCTTGATCAGCCCGGACAATGCCGTGATGCTCCCCTGGAACAGGGCAACGGGAATGGCGGAGAAAATGCAGCCTTTTCCCATGGAGCAGGTCATTACCAGAATGATGATGAAATCCAGCACCGCTTTGGCGCTCAGTATGGAATAGTCCCCTCTGATGCCGTCCTGAATGGAGCCAACAATGGCCATGGCGCCGATGCAGACCGTTAAAGAGGCAGTGACAAAGGCATCTACAAAACGGGTATCCCTGGCATTCCCGGTTTTCGTTTTCAGCCACTGGCCAAAGCGCTCCATGCCCTCCTCCAGGTTCAGCAGCTCCCCAATCAGCGAGCCCAGGGCAATGCAGCCGATCACCAGCATGGTTCCGCCGCTGGTGACTTTGGTGCCCTCCACGGTGAGCATTCCCTCCAACGCGCCGGAAATCCCCAAAAACAGGGTGCAGACACCGCAGGCCTTGCAAAGGGAATCCTGAACGGATTCCTTGAGGAACCGTCCGAAAAGCAGTCCGCAGATGCCGCCGATGAGAATTGCCAGCGTATTGATGATGGTGCCAAGTCCAACCATGATTCCATCCCCCGTGTAAAAATCGAAAGTATTATATCACGGTGGGAATGAAAGTCAATGGAAGCGCCTCAAGTCTGCACTTGTGTTTCCAAAAAAACGGTCAGGGGGTTGTTTCCAGGACAGGAATGGGATATAATGAGAAAACTTGTTAGAATACAGAGGAGGAATCCTATGCTCACCCTGGAAAATGGACGGCCTGAAAACTGCCAGGGCCGTTTGGAAAAGGAAATCCGATGCTATGACCTGCTGGACAGTCTGGGCATTCCCTATCAGCGGGTGGATCACGAGAGCGCCGTGTCCATGGAGGTCTGCCGGGAGATCGACAAAAGCCTGAACGCTGTCATTTGCAAGAACCTGTTTCTGTGCAACCGGCAGGAGACGGCCTTTTACCTGCTGCTGATTCCCGGGGATAAGCCCTTTAAGACCAAATATCTCTCCGCGCAGCTGGGAGTTTCCCGGCTTTCCTTCGGCAAGGCGGAATACATGGAGCGGTTCCTGGACAATACTCCAGGCTCCGCCACAGTGCTGGGGCTGATGAACGACCGGGAGCAGCGGGTGCAGCTGGTGATCGATCGGGAGGTGCTGGATCAGGCGTACCTGGGCTGCCATCCCTGCATCAACACCTCCAGCCTCCGTCTGCCCATGGGTGACGTGACGGAAAGACTGCTGCCAGCCCTCCACCACAAACCCATTCTGGTGGATCTGCCCTGGGAGCCGGAGGCGCCACAGGCAAATCCATAGCGGTATCCCCGGGTAAGACTCGCTATATTTTGAAGAGCAGAGAGAAACATGGATAAGCATATGATCGCGCATTACCATCTTCCCGGTTTATTTGAATTTTACGAGCTATATCGCGGCTTTCTCCCCCTTTTCCGGGAGCATCGGGAATATTTCTATGACTGGTGCGATATTGGCTCCATCTACGGTGCCCCGGCCGACTGTATTTGGGGTGGTGGCCGTGTGGGCTTTGGGGACAATTCACCCCAGGAGGTTCTGGCGCTGATGGGGGAATACGGCATTTCCGCCCGACTGACCTTCAGCAACTGCCTTCTGCGGGAGGCGCATCTCTCGGATAAACAATGCAATCACCTCTGTGCCCTGTTCCATGGGCAAGGCGGCAACGGCGTCATTGTTCATTCCGATTTGCTGCTGGAATATCTGAAACAGCATTACCCGAACCTCTATTTCGTTTCCTCCACCACAAAGGTGCTTACCGATTTCCGGCAATTTCTGGAGGAAGTGAACCGGGCGGATTTCCGATACGTTGTCCCCGACTTTCGCCTGAACAAGGCCTTCGACAAGCTGCGTACCCTGTCTCAAAGTCAAAAGGACAAGGTGGAATTTCTGTGCAACGAATGCTGCTGGTTCGGCTGCAAGGACAGGAAAGCCTGTTACGAGAATGTCAGCCGCAAAAACCTGGGAGAAAGCTGCCCGGATTATCCCTGCTCCGCGCCTGATGGCAAGGAAGGCTATCGGTTTTCCAGGGCAATGACCAACCCCGGGTTCATCGGTATTTCTGACATTCAAAATGTCTATCTCCCCATGGGCTTTTCCAATTTCAAAATCGAAGGCCGTGGACTGGGAAGCGCCCTGATCCTGGAATTTCTGCTGTATTACATGACGAAGCCGGAGTATCAGCTGCATGTCAGGGAGGCCATCTATCTGGACAGCATGCTGGATCTGTTTTAGTGAGATGGTAATTATGTAGAAAACAACACCCTGGGAGCTTTTGTCGCAAGGACAGCCTTCCCGCCAGGGTTGCATAATGGCGCGGTTTTTGGTATGATAGGTATATCCAAATTCGACGCTGAAGGGGGCAGAATATATGCACATGCAGATGGGTCAGTCACTGAAACAGACGGCATCCCAGAAGATGATTCAGTCTGCCCAAATTCTTCAGCTGAGTATGCCGGAGCTGCGGCAGTACCTGCAGGAGCTGGCTCTGGAAAACCCGTTGATGGAGTTCCTGCCCAGAGCTGTCAGCAGCGCACCCAGGCAGGATCCGGTAAAGCCCGCAGACGAACAGAACCGTGCGTATGACCGTCAGGAACGGGCCGCCGCCCAGGATCTGTGGAACATGGATGGGGCCCAGTCGCTGTCAGAGGCGCTGCTGCTCCAGCTTGGGGGAATGGCGCTCAGCCCGACACAGCGCCGGATGCTGGAGCATATGGTTTATAATCTGAACGCCAACGGCTACCTCTCTGTCCCTCTGAAAGACATTCAGACCGCTTTTGCCTGCGACGAGGCAGCGGTTATGGAAGCCCTGGCACGCTTGCAGAGCCTGGAGCCTTGCGGCGTTGGCGCAAGAAATTTAAGCGAGTGCCTGTGTATCCAGCTGGAGCGACTCCATCCGAAGGAGAAAACGGCGATGAAAATTGCCCGGGAGGAATTGGAGCTTCTCGGAAAGAATCAGCTCCCTGCCCTTGCCAAGAAGCTGCATCAGCCCCTGGAGGCTGTGCTGCACGCCCAGGATGTGATACGGGGTCTGAATCCCCGACCTGGGGCCGGCTATGACGACGGGAGCTGTATGCCCTATATCTATCCGGAGCTGCTGATTTCTCAGGAGCACGGGCGCTTTCATGTTGTGTTGAATGAAACCCAGCCGGTAACGATACAATTTGACGCCTCCTACCTGCGGCTGCTTCAGGACGATTCCGGAGAAGCGGCGGCGTATCTGGAAAAGAAAAAAGAGCAGCTGGAATGGGTACAGCAATGCATTGCTCAGAGAAGTCAGACACTGCTGTCCATTGGAAATCTGATTCTCAATGTCCAGGAGGCATTCTTTCGTGATGGCCCCGGCTACCTGCGCACATTTACCCAGGCAGAGGCGGCCGAAGCCCTCAATGTACATGAGTCTACCATCAGCCGTGCCATCCATGGGAAATATCTTCAGTGCAGCTGGGGTGTTTTCCCATTGCAGCACTTCTTCTCTCAGGGATTGCAGCAGCGGCATGAGCTATGCCGTCAGATTCAGCAGCTGATTTCCGGCGAGGATAAGTTCCATCCCCTTTCCGATCAGGCGCTCTGCACCGCCCTGGGAGAAGCGGGATATACCATATCCCGCCGGATGGTAAGCAAATACCGGGAATCCATAGGAATTCCGGAAGCCGGCAGCCGCCGGAAATATACCAAGTAAAGGAAAGACTGCCAGAATAAATTTCCGGCAGTCTTTCTTTATAGGCAGTAAAATCAGGCAATGGCGATGCACTCGACCTCAACCAACCCGCCCAGGGGCAGCCTGGCGATCTGCACGCAGGAGCGGGCAGGAAAATCCGTGCCGAAATAGGACTTGTAGATCTCGTTGACCTTGGCAAAATCATTCATGTCCGCCAGGAAAATGGTGGTTTTCACCACATTGCCATAGCAGGAACCGGCCTCAGCAAGAATCGCGCCCAGGTTCTTCATGGAAAAATGGGCCTGCTCTTCTACCGTTGCGGGCATTTTTCCGGTGGTCGGGTCAATGCCCAGCTGACCGGAGCAGTAGACCATGCCGTTTGCTTTGATTGCCTGTACATAGGGGCCAACCGCGCCGGGGGCATTGGTGGTAGCGATGATTTCCTTCATTATTTGATTACCTCCGTGCCCTTCTTTCTCAGGACAACGCCGTTGCGGACGCCGGTATGCTCGCCATTCTTTACGGCAAATTCGCCATTGATCATCACATGGGTGATTCCCTCGGGGTACTGGACGGGATCGGTGAAGGTGCCCTTGTCAATGACCGTGTTGGGATCAAAGATGGTGATATCCGCGTAAGCGCCCTCTCTCAATTCGCCCCGGTCGGTCATGTTGAAGGCGGTGGCAGGCTTCTTGGTCATCTTGTAGATGGCCTCTTCCAGGGTCAGAGCCTGATCCTCCCGGACGTATTTACCCAGGATCCGGGGGAATGCGCCGAATACACGGGGATGGGGCTTGCCGCCCAGCAGACCATCCGTACAGGCGTTCATCTCCGGACGCTTCATGAACAGCTGAACATGCTCCTCCGTGCCGTAGAAGTCCACCATGCCTACGGCATTTTCCTCTTCGTACAGCAGGTCGAAGGTAGCGTTGTAGGGATCCTTGCCGCGAAGGGCACCCAGCTGGGTCAGGCTCAGGCCAATGGCATCCTTGTTCTTTTCATTCTTGACGCTGGTGACGAAAATGCCATCCAGACCGGCAAACTCCACGAAATTATCCCAGCCGGGGATGCCGTGCTCAATGTCGTAGATCATCTTCTTGCGCAGCTCGGGATCCGCCAGACGCTCCAGCACCTTGTCAGTGCCGCCGTCATGCACCCAGGGAGGCAGGATCACGCCCAGCATGGTGCTGCCTGCCACATAGGGGTACTGGTCGAAGGAGACGTCAATGCCCTCCGCCTTAGCCTGCTCCAGCAGACGGATCACGTCCTGGATCTTATCCCAGTTCTTCTTGCCGCAAACCTTGAAGTGGGAGTAGTGGATCTTGACACCGGACTCCCGGCCGATCTTGATGACCTCTTCCATGGAATCCAGAATGGTGTCAGCCTCACTTCTCTGATGGATGACGAAGCGTCCGTCATACTCTGCCACGATCTTACACATCTCAATGATTTCCCTGGACTCGGAGTAGGCGCAGGGCATATAGATCAGGCCTGTGGACAGACCGATGGCGCCGGCTTCCATTTCCCGACGGGTGATCTGCCGCATTTTCTCCAGCTCTTCCTCGTTGGGCAGCCGGTTTTCCAGGCCCATGGCCTCCATGCGGATGTTGCCGTGGGGCACCAGATAGCATTCGTTCAGGCCGGGACGAACGGCTTCCACCATTTTCAGGTAATTTTCGGTGGTCTCAAAACCCCAGTCGATGGCGTCGGTATCGCCGTCCAGACCGGCAAGGTTTTTCCGCCAGGGGCTGATGTACTGCTTGGGCAGCGGGGACATGGAAATGCCGTCCTGACCAAGAACCTCCGTGGTGATACCCTGCCGCACCTTCGGCTGCACCTCAGGCTCTACCAGGATCTGCAGGTCGCTGTGGCTGTGGGTGTCAATGAAGCCGGGGGCAACCACCAGGCCGGTGACGTCCGTGACTTCCATATCCGCGGTTGCCTCAATGGCGCCGATCCGAACAATTCTATCGTTTTCCACCAGAACATCCGCCTGGTAGCCGGGCTTGCCGGTACCGTCGATGACCATACCGCCACGAATCAATTTTTTCATAATGCAATTCCTTTCTTTCCCTGGTTCCCTGCGACCGGAATATGGTCACAGGGAACAAATCGTTAAATTACTCCAATTCCAGTTCGGGAGCGGGGGCAACGCCCAGCTTGCGGTCGATGGCGGACACGGCAAAGATGGTGACCAGGGCCACGATACCGCCGGGAACCATGGCGCTCAGGCCCCAGGGGGTGCCCAGAACGTAGATCCAGATCGCGGCCACCACGGTACCGGCAACGATGGATATGAAACCGGCCCGCTGGGTCACGTTCTTGTAGAACAGGCCGCAGATAAAGGCAGCGAAGGGGCCGGCACTGCGCAGAGCGAAGGCGCCCATCATCACGCTGATGATATTGGAAGCGGTGAGGGCAACCACCAGGCCGACTCCGCCGACCACCACCATGACTACCCGGGAGATCCAGATCTCCTTCTTGTCATCCTGCTTGCCGCCGTTGATGTAGGGGCGGAACACGTCGTTGGTGAACATGGTAGCGGTGCCGATCATGTTGCCGGAAGCGGAGCTCATGGTCGCGGCAACCACGGCCGCCAGAACGATACCGGCGATCAGGGCGGGAGCGAAGGTCATGGTGGCGTCAGCCAGGGCATTCTTCTGGGCGCTGACAGCGTAGCCGTCGATGCAGACATAGGCGACCAGGCCGATGATTGCGGGAACAATGGCATAGGCGGCGGACAGCAGACCGGCAATTACGGAGCCAAGCTTGGCGGATTTTCCGTCCTTGGCAGAGCAGTAGGTCTGCACGATCTCCTGACCGGTGGGGAAGGTCATGAAGTACATGGCAATGTAGCCAATGATGGTGGGAACGCCTACCTTGGTCATGCTCAGCAGATCCATGCTGGCGCCGCTGGCATCGGTGACGGTGGAGGCCTTGCTGAACAGGGCAGCGAAGCCGCCTACAGCCTCGTTGCCAACCATGACGAACATGGCGATGGTCATGCCCACGGTGATAAACAAAACGTGCATCAGGTTTGCCGCGGCCACACTGGCAAAGCCGCCAACCATGGTGTAAGCGATTACCACAACGGTGATGATCACAGCAGCCACCTGGAAGGACAGGCCGGTAACTACGTTAATAATGGAAGCGGTGGCGATGATCTGAGCGCCGGTGGCCATGAACAGGGCCGCAATGGAAGTGAACGCGGTGAAGATATGGGAGGCCTTGCCGTAGCGCTTGCCGATGATCTGGGGCACGGTGCTGGCCTGGGCCTTCCGGAAGTAGGGCGCAATGAAGGAAACCAGCACAAAGCCGATACCGGCAGCGATCACATACCAGGCCGCAGACAGGCCGTAGCTATACACGTTTGTGGCAATGCCGGTGGTGGAAGCGCCGCCGGTATTGGCCGCGAACAGGGTGCCTGCCAGCACCAGGGGCCCCAGGGACTTGCCCGCCATCAGGAAGTCATCGTTGCTCTGCTGGGCCTTCTTGGCCTGCTTCCGCTTGGAGGAGACCAGACCGACGACCACGGTCAAAACCATGTACAGGAAAATAATAATCAATGCTGTTAACTGTTTGCTCGTCATGAAAAAACGTCCTTTCTATTCTCTTCGTGGGGATTCCCTTACTTCAGCAGCGCCTTCATGACACCGTAGTAGCAGTCGGTGACCTTCGCAAGCTGGTCGATCTCGATGTACTCATTCACGGTGTGGGCGAGGTTTTCTCTGGAGGGGCCAAGGCCGAAGGTCTTGATGCCAGCCTCGCCTGCATAGTGGCTTCCGTTGGTGCAGAAATTGTACTGGGTGATGGCGGGGGTGTAGCCCATGGACTCCAGCTCCTGCTTGACAGACTGGACAAAGTCATCGTTCTCGTTATACAGCCAGCCGGGGAAGAACCGCTCGCCGGTGATTTCCCCGCCGGTATGGCACATTTCCCTGCCCACAGCGTAGGAGACCTTTGCCTTCAGCTGAGGATCCTCTGCCATCAGCTTGTCCAGCAGCTTCTGGATCGGCTCGAGAACGCTCTCCTTGGTTTCGCCCACCAGCAGACGGCGGTCATAGGTGGCACGGCAGTATTCGGGCACCACAGAGGCTCCGGGATAGGGAGCGGACTTGATGTCGGTCAGCTCCAGGATGCCGTCTCCCAGTACGGGATGATGGGTAGGCTCCAGGGTACGGATGGCCTCGATGACCTTTGCCATCTTGTAAACGGCATTGACGCCCTTTTCAGGGTTGGCGGAGTGGCAGGGCACACCAAAGGTCTCCACCACGATCTCGCCACGGCCACGCTGACCGATCTTGATATTCAGCTGGGAGGCCTCGCCGATCACCACATAGTCGGGCTTCACGAACCGGCTGATCTCCCGGGCGGCGACGCCTTCAAAGCATTCCTCATGGACAACGCCCGCCACATAGATCTCACCGGCGAAGTCCTTTCCGGTATCCCTGGCAAAGGCGGAGGCCGCGGTCACGAAACCGGCCACAGCGCCCTTCATGTCGCTGGTGCCCCGGCCATGAACCTTGCCGTCATGGATCTCAGCGGCGAAGGGGGGATACTGCCATTCGGTTTCATCGGAAACCGGAACAGTGTCGATGTGGCCGTCAAAGAGGAGCTTCTTGCCGGGACGATTGCCCTTGATGCAGCCGATGATGTTGCCGTACTTGTCAACGGTAACCTCATCGAAGCCCTCTGCCTTCAGGTGCTCCATGAGAACCTTCACGACCCCGTCCTCGTGGCCGGAATAGCTCTGCTGCTGAACCAGCTTCTGGCACAGCGCTACGACCTGATCCTGTCTTTCTTTGCTTAACATGGTGTTTCCTCCTATATTTTCATGATTTTTTTACAGATCAACGGACGGTGGGATATTTTCCGTCCCAAACGATGGACTTATAATTTTCCCGATCCGTATCGCCCTCGGTGCTGAAGAACAGCACCCGGGAATGTTCATTCAGGCCCAGCTTTTCCTTAATGTCCGCCAGAGCGGGATTGGTCATGATCTCCGCCACACAGCCAAAGGAGGCCGCGCCGCTTTCCCCGGATACCACCCGATTGTCCCTTCCGGCAGGGTTGCCCAGGATCCGCATACCCTTGGCGGCAACATAGTCGGGACAGGAAATGAAGTGGTCGGCGTAATCCGCCAGAATGTTCCAGCCGATGCTGCAAGGCTCGCCGCAGGCAAGACCGGCCATGATGGTGTTCATGTCACCGGTAACAAAGTGACGCTTTCCGTCGTTTGCCTCGGCGGTACGGAACAGGCAGTCCGCTTTGTTGGGCTCCACAATGGTAATGATGGGCCGCTCCTTCCCATAGATGGAAGAGAACAGTCCGGTCACAGCACCTGCCATGGAGCCGACCCCTGCCTGAAGGAAAATATGGGTGGGCTTTTCGGGGATCTGCTCATAGGCTTCCAGGCCCATGGTGCCGTAGCCCTGCATGATCCAGGTGGGGATATCCTCGTAACCCTCCCAGGCGGTGTCCTGAACCATGACCCAGCCCTTTTCCTGGGCCTGACTGTTTGCCAGACGAACGGCTTCGTCGTAGTTCAGTTCGGTAATGCTGGCCTGGGCGCCCTCCGCCCGGATGTTGTTCAGGCGTTCCGCCGCGCTGCCCTTCGGCATGTACACCACGGACTTGAGCTTAAACTGATTGGCAGTCCAGGCAACACCCCGGCCATGGTTTCCGTCGGTGGCGGTGACGAAGGTGATATCTCCCAGCTTCTCCCGAGTCTCGGGGGCAACCAGTGTGGGATAGTCAACCTGGCTGATGTCCTTGCCAAGCCGTTTTGCCAGATAGTTCCCAATGGCGAAGCTGCCACCCAGCACCTTAAAGGCGTTCAGACCAAAGCGGTAGGACTCGTCCTTCACATACACGTCGCCCAGGCCCAGACATTTGGCAGTCTCCGGCAGGTGGGCCAGCGGAGTGGGCGCGTACATGGGGAAGCTTTCGTGGAAGCTGCGGATCTTCCGGGCCTCCGGCTCACTGAGGAAGCTCAGATCATAGCCCCTTCCGGTGTGCTCCCGGGTCACCAGTTTGAATTCTTCTTTCATAACATAGGATCCTTTCCTGTTTTTTGTTTCTGCCCTATTAAAGCGCAAGTTTCGTTCCTGTTTTCTGATTTTGCAAATCTTTTATACTTCTCACAGTTTCTTTGTCTTAAAATTGTGCAGAAAACACAAAAAGCGGACAGCACAGGCCAGGCGCAACCGCCTTCTGTGTTGTCCGCAATTATGTGATTCAGGGCGTATTCTCAAGTTGAGAATTCTCAAAATAAGAATAAGTTATCAATTTGAGAATTATCTGTCCATTTCCTCCAGCTTCCGATAGAGGGTGGCAAGCCCGATCCCCAGCTCCTTTGCCGCCGCCTTTTTGCCCTGAGTGGTTGTGCCGTGCTTCGCCATCGCCCGTCGGATCTCCCGCTGTTCCAGCTCCTTCAGAGGAAGGATCGTCCCTTCCGGCCCAGGCTCCCGGCTTACCGCCGCTGCCTGGTGGGCTTGTCTGACAGGTTGGGCATCCCGAAGCTCCCGGGGCAGGGTTTCCGCATCCAGAATTCCATTTGGCCCCATCATGTTGACCATGAATTCCGTCACGTTTTCCAGCTCCCGGACATTGCCCTTCCATTCATAATCTTTCAGCCGTTCCATCACATCGTCTGTGATCTTCCAGAAGTCCTTCTTGAACAGCTTGGCGTACCGCTGGGCAAAGTGCAGGGTCAGCTGCTCGATATCCTCCTTGCGCTCCCGCAGCGGCGCGATTTCCAGCGGGATCACATTGAGCCGGTAGTACAGATCCTCCCGGAATTTTTTCTCCGCGATCATTTCTCGCAGATCCTTGTTGGTCGCGGCCAGAACCCGGACGTCAATGGGGATCAGCTGGTTGGAGCCGATCCGGACAATCTTCCGTTCCTGCAATACCCGCAGCAGCTTTGCCTGCAAATACAGGGGCATATCTCCGATTTCGTCCAGGAAGATAACGCCCTTATTGGCCAGCTCAAATTTTCCGATCCTGCCATTGGGATCCGCCCCGGTGAAGGCGCCCTTCACATAGCCGAACAGCTCCGACTCCAAAAGGGCCTCGGGAATGGCGGCGCAATTGATGGCAACAAATTTCCGATCCTTGCGGTCGCTGGCATCCCAGATGGCAGTGGCAACCATTTCCTTACCGGTGCCGCTTTCCCCGGTGATCAGCACCGTGGAGGTGCTCCGGGCAACCTTCCGGATATCCTCCTTCAACCGCTGGGTCTGGGGACTGGTGCCGATAATGTTCCCACAGCTCAAGGTATGTACCGTGGACGTCATTTCATAGAGCAGCTTCTGAATGTTTTTGCTGCTCTGGAAAAGGAGCACCTCCGCGTAACGCCTGGTAGGGCCATGCAGGTTGTAGAGCTGGCCCATGACCGCGTATTGCCGCTCTCCAATGGTCAGGATGTATTCGTTGTTGCTGTTCAGATGGTCGCCTGTGGCCTCCACAATGACGCGCATTCCCTCCGGCTGAGGGATTTTCAGCTGCTGCCTTGCCGTCTCATTGGCGGCGGTAACGGTTTTGTCCTTCCCCAGAATGATCAGGCCCTGGGTAATACAGTCCATGGCAGCGTTCAGGGCGTCCAGAAGAGCGGCCTTATTCTCCTGCGAAACGTACTCCTGGGCTTTGGCGGAAATAAACTCCGCAATCTGCCCCAGAAACTCCATGTACAGCTTTTCGCTTTCCAGGATTCGGTTCTTCTGCTCCCGGGAGGTTCCCACCAGGCCGATGATTCCAATGACCTCCCCGCTCATGCGAACGGGCATGGAAATCTCAATCTCCTCCCGGCAGCCATTGCGGTGGGGACAGGCCTGACAGATTTCTTCCTTTCCCGGCTCGTAGATGATCTGGGTTTCCCCGGTGCCCAGGACATGTCTGTAGACATACCCCTCCTGGGACATATCCTGATTGATTTTTTCACGAAACATCCCGGTACCCGCCACCCGGAACAGCCGGTTGTCCACCACTTCCACGTCAATGTCCGCAATTTGGGAGACAATGTCCGCGTATTTCATCACGGTATCCTGAATTTTTAACAGCAGGTTATCCATAGTATGCCACCCCCGTTTCCTGTTTTCCGGTATGGTCTCAGCCGCGCATCCGACTGTTCCACATTTTGCCCTGTTTTTTCTATTATACCGGAAATAGGCGCGTTTGTACAGCTTTTTGACCGGCGGATTTTTGCTGCTTCTCCCCTGCCCATGATATCCGGGGTAATAAAGGAAATGAATAATTCTCTTCATGAAGCTATGGAAATCAGGCGGTCTGCATGCTATAATGTAATAAAATAGACTTTTTTAAAAAACATAAGGAAGGAGCACAGGCAGGTTCAGGATGCCCGGGAGATATCAATGGACTATATTAATTTTGACAATATCAGCTTTCAGCAGCTTAACATCTGCATCACCGTGGCGGATCTCGGCAGCTTCACGGATGCAGCCAACGCGTTGTACATTTCTCAGCCCACCATCAGCAAGCAAATTTCCAATCTGGAGCGGACGCTGGGAATTGTACTGTTCATTCGCAGCAAGAACACAGCCGTGCGGTTGACGCCCGCCGGAAAAATTCTGGTGGACAGATGGCGGAACTTTTTCGCGGATTTCAACGAATGCGTTCTGCAGGCGGCCCAGATCCAGACCTGTATGCCCCGTCCCATTGTCATCTGCACAACGCCTTCTGCCAATTTGGATCAGATCATCAGCCCCTTCCTCTGTTCTCACCACCAAAAGGAACCGGCCGATTCCATCCGGGTCAGCCTTATGTCCATAGAGGGCGGTTTTGAAGCCCTCAACAGCGGAGACGCGGATATCGTGATATGCAATCCCTTCCGCCAGGATCTGCTGAACCGTGAGGGCCTGACGGTGGAGTGGCTGGTGCGGGTTCCCTGGTCCATCGGAATGCGGAAGACCAATCCTCTGGCAAACCGAAAGCATCTGAAATGGACCGATCTGCAAAGGCAGAAATTTGTGGTTCCCAATTCCAAGGCCTTTATTGACCAGCTGAACAGCATCTGTGAAAAAGCCGGATTCCATCCCAGGATTTCCCATATCACCAGGTTCTTCAGCGGCCTTGCCGTCAATGTCCAGGGCGACGACGAATGCTACCTGACAGATCGTTGCCTTGCCGACTATGGCAATCCGGACTTCGTTTATTTTGACATGCCGGGCAACGACAGCGGCCTGATTATTGTGTCCAGGGATAATGAGCTGGATATCCGGGTTACCCGTCTGGTTCAGGAAATCATGGACTTCTGTACCAATCTGGAAGGGAAGGCCGATCCCCAGCTTTCCCCGGACCCATGGGAGGATTGAGCAATGGAAACACATCTGATCGCCTGCGGAATGCTCCGGGACGAGCTGGAGCTTGCCATGGCCCATACCGGCATCCGTCCGCCTGTTGTCTGGATCGAGAAGGGGCTGCATGACAACCCCAAAAAGCTCCATGAGGTTCTTCAGAACCAAATTCTCCAGGTTCCGGAGGACTGCCGTCTGATTCTTCTGGCCATGGCCAATTGCGGCGGTGCCACGAATGGTCTGGTCAGTGAAACCGCGTCCCTGGCAATTCCCCGGTTTGATGACTGCATCCGCATGCTTCTGTCCCGGGAGCCGGGGCTGTGGAATGGAGCAGACCTCCGCACCCTCTATTTTACCCGGCAATGGATGGACTCGGACCGCTACCTTCTCCGGGATCTGGATCAGTATCACCGCCGTTACGGTGAGAAACGGGCAAAGGCGATCCAGAAGGCTATGCTCGCCAATTACAAAAGCTATGGTCTGATCGATACCGGCGCCTTCGATATGGCCGAACTGGAGCCTGCCGCCCGCCGGGACGCCGCTCAGCTGGAGCTGTCCTTCTCCGTTCAGCCCGGCTCCATTCGAATTCTGGAAAAATTGCTGCGTCAGTCCTTTGATGAGGAGATCTATGTGGCCGCCCCAGGTCAAAGGCTGAGCCAGGAACAGATTTTAGGTCAGAGAACCGGGTGCAATTGACAGAAACTGGAAAGTGAAGAATGTATGACTTTCGTCTGTTTTTCGTCGGAAGTATCCCGCAAAAATGCCGGAATCCAAAAGATTCCGGCATTTTTATTGTCTTAGGGAAGCTCTGATTAAATCAGCAAGAACAGATGTCGAGAGATTTTTGCACAAGCGAAAGTTCATGAAACCGAGGAATACTGAATGTATTTCCGGTTTTATGAACTGCACGATTGGGCTAAAAGATCCGACAGCTGCCGCAGACGATTTCATCAGAGGTTCCTTAGCCTAGAAGAGCCGCATATATGGCAGCCTCCCCGAGGGCGATCCTGGGAAACCTTGTCAATTTACACAATAACGTCATTCGCCCTCATTCGAATCCCGCATACCTCATTCCAAAGGGGTATTAGTCAGAATAAAGGATTGGTGTTATTCTATATGCATGGAAGCTTGTACATTTTCTCAGCAGAAATTGTATAAATGCACCAAAACCATTCTAGAGAGGAGAACGTATTATGCAGGATACCCCCGAAAAAACCGTTCAGACAGATGAGGCCCAACAGGCGGCCGATAAGAAGAGGCTAGGTCTTCTGAAAATTCTTTGGCCTGCTTCCGAATTGGGCGGCGGTTTCAACAAAGCCTACTTTTCCACCTACGCCACCTACCTTTACACGGATGTTTACATGATGTCCACCGTCTTCTCCGGTATTCTGTCTCTGGTTCAGACAATTATCGGATGGATCGGCGGCCCCCTGGTCGGTACCTTCATCGACCGTTTCTCTTTCAAGAAGTCCAAATACTATCCCTGGCTCATCGCCGGCACCATCGTGGTCTACACGGCCTGGATCCTGCTGTTCTCCTTGCCCGCTTTGGGCTTCAGCGGCGCCAGCATGGGTACCGTTGCCCTGATTCTGGCAGTTGTCATCGCCATCGCCGGCCCCTTCAGCGCGGTTCCCATTACTGCTGTTTACCCCCAGATGTCCTCTGATCCCAAGGATCGGCAGTTCTTCGCCATGTTCCAGAAGATCGGCCGTGACGGCGGCAAGACCGTGTTCGGCTATCTGGTTCCCTGGCTGCTGGTTCTCTTCACCGCAAAGATGGGCGAGTCCAACGCCTACGCCGTTCTGGGCCTGATCATCGGCCTGATCACCATTGCGTTCTATGTGGCTCTGGCTCTGGGACTTCGTGGTTCCTATGTTGAGCGCAACGCCGTTGCCCGTACCCGTGCTGCTGACGGCACCAAGAAAAAGAACATTTCCCTGGTTCAGATGCTGAAGGCCGTCTTCACCAACAAGTCCCTGATGTCCATGTTCCTGTTCATGTCCATCCACAAGGGCTACTACTTCATTTACATCACCTGCGCCGCCTATGTGTTCAAGTATCTGTTCAACGACTTTGGCATGGTCGGTACCTTCATGACCGTCTTCAACCTCTGCGCGATCATCGGCGTTGCCTTCGGGCCTCTGTGGCGCAAGATCTTCAAGGAAACCAAGCGCTGCTTCTTCACCTGCATGCTGACCCACGTTGTTCTCCAGTTTGTCATTGCCCTGAGCTTCAACTCCCTCAGCGTGGCCGGTTATATGTGCATGTTCGGCGCCTCCAGCTTCTTCATGGGCCTGCTGGAAAACTACATTATGCCTATGTTCGCCGCTTCCGCCGACTACGGCGCATGGAAGACCGGCAACCGTCTGGATGGCATTTCCATGTCCATCTACTCCCTGACCATCACTACCGGTGTTCTGCTTGCCACCATTATCCGTACCGCTGTTCTTAACCGCATCGGTCTGGATGCCGTTGCCGCCGGTGGCGCTGTCACCGCCGCGTTCTCCTCCGGTCTGACCGGTCTGTTCACCTGGATCCCCTTCGCCATGAGCGTGATCTCCCTGCTGTTCATCGTGATCTTCCCTCTGAACGACACCCGCATTGCCCAGATGAACGAGGATATCTCTGCCGGCCGTACTGCCAGCGAGTCCGCTTACAAATTCTAACAGAAAGCTGTGAGGACTGATATGCAGCATAAAAAGGGTTCTCCTTATATCAGCCTCGGGATTTCCGCCCTGCTTCTGGCCGGAGCCTTCGTGGCTCCGGCAATCGGAAGCCTGAGTGCTGAAATGGTGCGCACACTGCTTATAATTTTCTGCGCCATTGTCCTGTGGGTAAAGAAGCCCATTCCTCTGGCCATTTCCAGTCTGGTTCTGCTGGTTCTGCTGCCGGTAACCGGCCTGGTAAAGAACCTGAACGAAGCTTTCTCCGGCTACAGCAACGCCACGAACTTCTTCGTGATCGCTTCCTTCGGTATCGCCATCGCGGTGAAGAAATCCACCATCTCCAACCGGCTGCTGAAATACTTCCTGTCCGTTACCCATGGAAAGACCAAGTATGTTGTGCTGGCCTACATGCTCATGGTTTATGTGCTGTCCACCGTTATGAGCGACATTCCCGCGGTGATCATCGGCGTCGCCTTTGCCCAGCAGCTGCTCGACAGCATAGACGAGACTGCCCGTCCCGCCCTGGGCCGCGTGCTCATGCTGTCCCTGCCCTTCGCCTCCATCATCGGAGGCACGGCTACGCCCGCGGGTTCATCCGTAAACGTTATGGCACTGAACCTTCTGAGCGCCAACACGGGGATCGAGGTTGGGTTCCTGCACTGGTGCGCCTTCACCTTCCCCATCTCCATCATCCTGCTGGCCGCGGCCTGGTTCATCCTGACCCATCTGTTCAAGGCGGATGACCTGACGGAAGAGCAGGTCAATGCCTTTATCGGCAATATGCGGCAAACCAGCAGCTTAAAGAACGAAGGCTATGTTGTCGCCGTCATTGTCGCCATGATCGTAGCATGGATCGCAGGCTCCTGGATTTCCGCCCTGAATACCACTACGGTGGCTGTCCTTGGTCTGCTGCTCCTGATTCTCCCCGGCTTCGGTGCCTTTAACTGGAAGGAATTCTGCGCCGGTGTTTCCTGGGACATCTTCCTCATGGGCGGCGCGACCATAGAACTGGGCAATCTGGCCCGAAGCAGCGGCCTTGTGCAGCTGCTTGCCGATGTGCTTCAGGCAAACTTCACTGGTTTGCCGGCCAGCGTGGTTATTATTCTCCTGGGCGCAGTGGTCACACTGATCCTTGTCCTTATGCCCGTTGGCCCCGCTACGGTCTCCATGCTGGTCATGCCCGTATTTGCCCTGTCTGAGGCCATTGGCGTCAATTCCGTCATGATGGTCATTGCCCTTGGTTCGTTTGCCTCCAACTGCAGCATCCTGCCTCTCAACGCCATTATGCTGCTGTCCTTTGCCCCGGGATATTGGAAGATTCCCGATCTCATGAAAACAGGTATTCTGGTTACTACCGTATGGCTGCTTCTGGCGGCATTGTGGTTCCCCGTTGCCGCGGGCCTGTTCCTGTAACCACCGAACACTACAATGGAAAGGAAATTACTTATGACAGAAGAAGTTTTGAAAATCAAGCAAGAGCGTACCCAAAACTACAGAGATGTATATGACAATAAGATTCCTCACCGTGTTCCCATCAACGTCAGCCTCAGCCTGAACGTCATCGCTGAGTATGCCGGCATTTCCGGTAAGGAAGCCCTGTGGCATCCCGAAAAGCTGGAAGACGCCGCCGACGAACTGTGCCGGATGATCCCCACCGACATCAGCATTATGGGCATGCAGATTCTGTCTCCCTCCAAGTATCAGACCCTGGGCGCCAACAACATGAAGGTCAGCAACACCGGCTTTATGCAGCATCCCAACCATGTGGGTATGCTCCCCGAGGATTACGATGCCTTCATCGAGAACCCCTATGACTGCATCATTGAGCGGATCCTGCCCAGAAACTTCCAGGAGCTGGAGAAGTCCGGCCGCAATATGTTCGCCATTGCCAACGCTCAGAAGCTCAGCGCCCGGGTTGCCAGCCAGAACCTGGCCGTTGTACAGAAGCTGAACGACAAGTACGGCTACTATACCGCCACTCCCGGGACCGGTACCGGTGTGTACGCTCCCATCGATATTCTGACCGATACCCTGCGCAGCCTCAGCGGCATGTCCTTGGATATCCGCCGTATGCCCAAGAAGGTTATGGCTGCCGTAGAGGCCGTCTATCCCCTCAACTACCGGGTCGGCCTTCCCCAGAAAATCGACAACTACGGCTCCGCCTTCTTCCCCCTGCACCTGGCTACCTTCATGAAGGAAAAGGACTTCGTTCCCATGTTCTGGAAGCCCTGGCTGCGTCAGGTCACCGACTACGCTTCTCTGGGTTATCATTCCGGTGCCTTCTGCGAGCATGACTGGATGCGTTATCTGGACTACCTGATGGAGCTGCCTGTGGATACCAGACTGCAGTTCGAGATGGGCGATCCCAAGACTATCAAGGAAAAGCTGGGCCGCCGGTTCATCATCTCCGGTCTGTTCCCCCTGTCCACTCTGCGCGTAAGCACCAAGCAGGAATGCATCGACAAGACCAAGGAATTCCTGGATATCATGATGCCTCACGGCAAGTTCCTCTTCTGCTTCGACAAGAACCCGCTGGTTCTCGGCGACGTCAACCTGGACAACCTGGCCGCCGTCTGCGAAACCGTTCGGGATTACGGCGTTTACGACAATCCCGGCGAGGTTGCCGGCGAAGTGTTCCGCAAGGAAGACTACCAGCACTCCGAGATTCCTCCCTTCACCAGCAAGTACTACAAGACCTGGGAGCAGTACCTGCAAGAGCATCCCAACACTCCCGAAAGCGCGCATGATATGGTCATGGCCATGGAGGATGAGGCTGTCCGTTTTGTTTATGGCTGCTGCCAGTAAAAAACAGTTGAGAAAGGAAGAAAAAATATGTATAATTATGAAGATCTGAAGAACGCTATGGGCGATCTGGAAGAAGAAACCGTACTGGAAATGCTCAACGAGGTTATGGCCGACGGCGGCAGCCGCGCCACTGAGGCTATGGCCGCCTGCCAGGAAGGCATGAACACCGTTGGTCAGCGGTTTGCGGACGGCGAGTATTTTGTCGGCGACCTGATTTTCTCCGGCGAGCTGATGACCGAGGCCATGGATATCATCCGGCCCGCACTGACCCAGGCCAGCGGCGAAGGCCACGGCAAGATGATCCTCTGCACCGTAGAAGGCGACCTGCACGACATCGGCAAGAATATTGTTAAGGCCATGCTGGAAGCCGGCGGCTTCGAAGTGGTCGATCTGGGCATCGATACCGCTCCCTCTGTCATCGTCAATGCTGCCAAGGAGCAGGGCATCCGCATCATTGGTCTGTCCGGTGTTCTGACCCTGGCTGTGGACGGCATGAAGGCCACTGTGGACGCCTTCAAGGAAGCCGGTATGCGTGACGACGTAAAGATCATCATTGGCGGCGCGCCTGTTTCCGAGGCCGTTTGCAATCTGGTCGGCGCTGACGCCTGGGCCATCAACCCCGCTGACACCGTCAACACCTGCCGTGACTGGGCTGCCAAATAAATCTGAGGTAACCGCACATGATTATTATCGGTGAAAAAATCAACGGTGCGATTCCCGTTGTGGCGGAAGCAATCGCCAACCGGGATGCCGCTTTTATTCAGAAGCGGGCGCTGGATCAGGAGGCCGCCGGTGCGGACTATCTGGATGTCTGTGCCGGTACTGCCCCGGAATTGGAATATGACGCTCTGTGCTGGCTGATCGATACCGTTCAGGAGGTCGCGACCAAGCCGATCTGCATCGATTCTCCCGATCCCCATATGCTGGTCCGTGTGTTTCCCAAGCTCCGGAAGCCCGGCCTGATCAACTCCATTTCTCTGGAAGGTGAAAAATGTCAGGTTCTCCTGCCCCTGCTTCGGGACAATCCCCAATGGGGTGTCGTCGCTCTGTGCTGTGACAACTCCGGTATCGCTGCCAGCGCGGACGATAAGGTTCACAACGCTTTCCTTCTCATTGAGAAGGCCGCGGAGTACGGCGTTACCCCGGATCGGATGCACATTGATCCGCTGGTTCTGGCCCTGTCCGCCGTCAATGACTCGGCGCTGCAATTCTTTGATGCCATTCGCCGGATCAAGGAACGGTATCCCACCGTTAAGGTCACGGCCGCTTTGTCCAACGTGTCCTTCGGTATGCCCGTGCGCAAGCTGGTCAATGTGAATTTCCTGACCCTCGCCATGTACGCCGGTCTGGATTCCGTAATCGCTGACCCGCTGAATCGGGATGTCATTGGAACCATTTTTGCGACGGACGCGCTTCTGGGCAGAGACCGTCTGTGCCGCAAGTATAATTCCGCCTATCGAAAGGGCAAGATTGGCCCTGTGAAAGGCTGAATCTGACCACTTCCCGGGAAAGGAGCCGCAGTATGGGAAATGAATATCTTGCCAAGGTGGCACATGTTGTACTGGAAGCGGATATGAAAGCAGTGACCCCTGCCGTCAAGGCAGCCCTGAATGCGGGTCTTTCCCGGGAAGCCATTCTGAATCAGGGAATCCTGCGTGGTCTGGATTTGCTGGGACAGGGATTTCAGGATAATATCTATTATGTGGGAGACATGATCGCCAGCGCCGGCGCGGCGAAAAAGGCCATCTCCATTCTCAACGCCGTGCGGCCTCCCGTCACCTCCGGCAAGGGCTGCCGGGTGATCATCGGAACTGTGGAAGGCGATATCCACGACATCGGTAAAAACCTTGTGATCTCCATGTTCCGCAGCTATCGGTTTTCTGTTATCGATCTTGGCGTTGACGTCAGCGGAGACGTGTTCCTGGAGGCCCTGCGGCATTATCCGGACACGAGGTTTGTGGGACTGTCTGCCCTGATTTCCACAACGCTCCCTGCCATGAAGGACTGTGTTCAGACCATTCGGAAAGCCTATCCCAATCCGAATTTTCGGATCATGGTTGGCGGCGCTCCCGTTACGGAAGAATTCGCCCGGGAGATCGGCGCCGATATCTATACCTCCAACGCAATCGAGGCCGTCCAGACGGCAGTCAGATTGCTGGAGGACATGACTCCCGACGAATCCGTTCCCCGTTGAGTTGGATATATCTGTATTCCCATACAGCCTTCCAGCCAGGGGAGGCCCCCAAAATCAACAACAATCAGACGGGCATCCGTGGTTTTCAGAGCCGAAAATCATTGATGTCTGTCTCTTTGTTCCTTCTTCTCCTCATAATCCCACTGCCAAAATGGCAGCTGCCACAGCAATGGAAACGGCATCCGGCCCAGGTCGTATCTGAAAACTGTCAAAATGTCCGCTGTCTGGGCGCATTGACAGCTTTCAGATAGGCCCTGAAGAATACTATCAAGGAGGTTCCTATGGATTACAAAATTACAATTCTTCCGAAGAAAATCACCCTGCTTGCACCGGATGGCTCCAACCTGCTGGATATTCTGCGTGCCAACAATCTTGCCCCGGATGCTCCCTGCGGAGGCAAGGGAAAATGCGGAAAGTGCACCGTTACTGTAAACGGAAAAAAACAGCTGGCCTGTCAGACAGCTGTTTGCGGTGATATTACTGTGGAGCTTGGCTCGGAGGAAGCCCTGCATATCCTCTCCACAGGCGTCCAGAGGGACGCTGCCATGAATCCGATACAGGAGGGCTACCTGCTTGCCGTGGATATCGGCACAACCTCCGTTGTCTGCTTCCTGTTGGATGGCAAAACCGGGGCGGAGCTGGCCAGCGCCAGTATGCGCAACCCTCAGACCGTTTTCGGCGCGGATGTGATTTCCCGGATTCAGGCGGCTCTGGGCGGCGCGCTGGAAGAAGAGAGCACAGTCATTCGCAATGGGCTTTCGGAATTGATCAGCGACGTATGCAAAAAGGCAGGGATTCAACCGGAGGAAATCGGCGTCATCTGTCCTGTGGGCAATCCTGCCATGCAGCAGCTTTTCCTTGGCCTCAGCCCCAAGAACCTGTCTGCCCCTCCCTTTTCCCCCATTCTGACCAAAACCGAGGTTGTGCCCGGCAAGACATATCTGAGCCTGTGCCCCAACGCGCAGCTGCTGGTGATCCCGGACATCTCTGGGTATGTCGGTGCGGATACCATGGGCTGTGTGCTGTCCACCGGCATGTACGAATACCCGGAGATCACCCTGATGGTCGACATCGGAACCAACGGAGAAATGGTGCTTGGCAATCGGGACAGGATGATCGCCTGCTCCACAGCGGCCGGGCCGGCCCTGGAGGGCGCCAATATCCACTTTGGCATGCGGGGCACCAACGGGGCCATTGACCACGTCTGGCAGGAAGACGGGAAAATACAGGTAAGCGTCATCGGAGGCGGAAGCGCCAAAGGCATCTGTGGCTCCGGTCTGCTGGATGCGGTGGCAGTGGCTCTGGATATGGGGCTGCTGAACAAACGGGGCAGGATCCTTTCCAGCCAGGAGGTTGACGGCCAGCGTGTCATCTATCTGACAGAGGATGTGTACTTAACCCAGGACGATATCCGCCAGGTGCAGCTTGCCAAGGGCGCCATCCACGCGGGAATCGAACTGATGGCCGGACAAATCGGGATCCATATTTCGGACATCCACCAGGTTCTCCTTGCCGGCGCATTCGGTACGTTCCTGAATCCCGCCAGCGCCTGCCGAATCGGTCTTCTGCCTGAATTGCTGAAGGACAGAATTACCGCTGTGGGAAACGCGGCGGGCAGCGGCGCAAAGCTGCTTGCTTGCAGCCGTGATACTATGGCGCTGTGCCAGCGTCTGCGGGACAAAATTGAGTTTATCGAGCTTGCCAGCTTGCCGACCTTTTCAAAAACCTTTGCTCTGTCCATGAGCTTCCGGGAAGCAGGGAAATAACACAGCAGCCTGGCAAGGGTTTCAGACCCTTGCCACGCCTGTTTTTCTCGCCGCCTCCGCAACTGCCTTGGCCACAGCGGGGCCGACCCTGGGATCAAAGGCTGCGGGGATGATATAATCCTCGTTCA
>CAYMWT010000008.1:15795-22710 GCA_964394055.1 uncultured Oscillospiraceae bacterium | reverse complement strand
CGGAGCAGCAGATGATCTGGCAGCCCTCGTTCTTCACGGCGTCGATGAACTGCTCGGGAGTCACGTCAACGCCCAGGTCCACCACTTCCAGGCCCTTGCCTTCCATCATCATCTTCACCAGGTTCTTGCCGATGTCGTGGAGATCGCCCTTGACGGTGCCGATGCAGACCTTACCGGCAGCCTTGATGCCGCTTTCCATCAGCAGGGGCTTTAAAACGGCGGTGCCCATGTTCATGGCCCGGGCGGCAACCAGCACCTCAGGCACGAAGACCTCGTTGACCTTGAACTTTTCACCTATGATGCTCATGCCTGGCAGCAGGCCCTCTTCCAGAATCTTCTGGGCGGGAACGCCCTCATCAACAGCCTGCTGAACCAGGGTCTTGACGACCTTTGCTTTACCGCGCTGCAGGTTCTCAGAAATTTCCGCTAAAATATCCATTGTCATTTCCTCCAAATGCTGATAAAATGAATTTACGCCTCTTCCGGCGGTGCCTTATGCTGCCTTTATTATATCGGGAGGGGAAAAAACCACCATAAAAATTTTCGGAATTTTTGGAAAATTTTGCGGTGTTTCAAAATTGTCTGGGTTTGGGAAAGAGATTCTCTGTTTCCAACAAAACAGATTTTGGATTTATGTGCAGTTCAGACAAAAGGAGGCGGAATGTCCATGGAAAAGGAGAGCTTTGACCTGAAGCTTGCCCAGGAGTGCGCCCGGGCGTTTTCCCAGGCCTGTGGAGTTGGGGTCACCGTATCCGACGCCGGAGGGAATACCCTGTATGAGCAGGGCTACGGCTGCGCTTCCTGTAAGATCTGCGCTCTGGCGGGCCGGAAGGCGGAGGACTGCCGGAAGGCCCACCTTTACGGCACCACGGAGGCCGTTCGCTTCGGCGGGAAATACATCTATGTAGGCCCGGTGGGACTGACCTGCTTTGTCTCCCCGGTGCTGGGAGATCTGGGAGTGGCCGCCCGGCTGACGGTTGGCCCCTTCCTGATGGTGGAGAAGCGGGACTACATCGCCTGTGACCTGGAGGATCGGGAGGGACTGACAGGGGAAGTCCTGGCGCGGACGGTGCGGGAGCTGGACAACGTGCCCTTCATTCCCCCGGAACGGGTGACCCAGATGTCCAATCTCCTGTTTATGGCCGTAGGCTTCCTGAACAACGTCTCCGCCTCGGAACGGATGCTGGATATCCAGGGCAAGGATGCCATTCAGGGCCAGATCACCGCCTATATTCAATCGGTGAAGACCAGCGCCGATCCGGCGCCCTACCCCATCGAAACGGAACGGCGGCTGCTGCGGGCGGTACGGCAGCTGAATAAGCCTGAGGCCCAGAAGCTTCTCAACGAGCTGCTGGGGCATATCCTGTTTTCCTCCGGAGGGGATCTGAACCGGATCAAGCCCCAGATCTATGAGCTGCTGGTGCTTATGGGACGGACGGCCATTGAGGCCGGGGCGGATCTGGAGGAGACCATGAATGCCAACCGCCGGTATCAGGCCCAGGTGGAACAGGCAAGGGACTTTGATGATCTGTGCGTGTGGCTGGCCCGGGAGTGCGCCACCATGATGGACAGCCTGTTTGACTTCACCGGGGTGCGGCATACCCAGGTCATTCACCGAACGGTTCAGTATTTAAGCACCCACTACCCGGAGAAGATCACCCTGGAGGAGGTGGCCCAGCGGGTCTATCTCTCCCCCACCTATTTCAGCCGGGTGTTCAAGGAGGAGATGGGGGAATCCTTCACAGCCTATTTAAACCGGATCCGGATTGAAAAAAGCAAGGAGCTGCTCCGTCAGGAGAAGATCCGGCTGACGGACATCGCCCTGCTGGTGGGCTTTGAGGATCAGAGCTATTTTACCAAGGTCTTTAAAAAGCAGGTGGGCGTGCCGCCCCTGCAATACCGCAACTCCCAGAAATAAAAGGTGAGGCTGCTTTTGCAGCCTCACTCCTTTTGCGCCTTGATCAGCAGCATCATGGGACGGCGCAGCTCGTCTGCCATTCCCGGCAGGGATAGCATGTCTTCCGGCGGCTGGGCCTCCTCCACGGCGGAAAGGCGGAAGCCAGAGTCTAGCAGCCCCATGAGGATCTGGGTCAGGGTGTGATGGTATTTCTCAACAGTACAGCCTAAAAATAAGGTTTCCCGCTTCCCCGGCCGGAAGTAATCGTCTACCGGCCAGCACTTTGGGGTACCGTCCTCCCCATAGAGCCAGTCCTGATGGACGCCCGCGGTGAATACCGGATGCTCAATGTTCAGGAGGAACACGCCTCCGGGAGTCAGCGTCCGGTAAACCTTCCGGAAAATCTGGGTTAAATCGGAGATATAGTGCAGAGCCAGGTTGGACACCACGCAGTCCCATTTTGCTTCCGGGTACTCGTAGTCCTCAATGGCGCATAAGCGGTAGCGGATGGGACTGCCCGGGTTTCGCCGCCGGGCCTCAGCCAGCATTTTCTCGCTGAGATCGATGCCCAGGATTTCTCCGGCACCCTGTTCCCGGGCGTAGCCGCAGTGCCAGCCGTAGCCGCAGCCCAGATCCAGGAAGGTCTTCCCATGGAGGTCAGGGAATAAGGGCTTCAGCTGGTGCCACTCTCCCGCGGCTTCCAGCCCGCCCCTGCTCCGATCCATCTGGGCGTACTGGGAAAAGAAATGGTCGTTGTCATATTCGTTGTAAGCCATACCGTTCTCCTTTATTGGGGCTTTCTCAGCTGCCAGAAGGCCACGGCGCTGGCAGCGGCCACGTTCAGGGAATCCACCCCATGGTACATGGGAATCTTCACCGTATAGTCGCACTTTGCGATGGTGGTATCCGTCAGGCCGTCGCCCTCGCTGCCCAGAAGCAGGGCCAGCCTTTCTTCCCCCATCAGCCGGGGATCGTCAATGGACAATGTATCGTCACGAAGAGCCAGTGCGGCGGTTTGAAAGCCCAGGCTTTTCAGCGTATCCATGCTCTCCGGCCAGGGGCCGGTGAAGGTCCAGGGAATCTGGAACACGGTGCCCATGCTCACCCGGGCGCTGCGCCGGTACAGGGGATCGCTGCACCCCGAAGTCAGCAGGACAGCGTCCATGCCCAATGCGGCGGCACTGCGGAAAATGGCCCCTACGTTGGTGGGGTTCTGGACGTTTTCCAGAATCACGATCCGGCTGGCCTTCTGGCAGATCTCCTCCATGGAGGGAAGAGGAGGGCGGCGCATGGCGCACAGTACCCCACGGGTGAGGTGGTAGCCGGTAAGGTTACATAACACCTCCTCGTCAGCGGTAAACACGGGGATGTCGGGACACCGGGCGATGATGTCCCGGGCGGAGCCGTCGATGTCCTTGCGCTCCATAAGCAGGGAAACGGGGACGCAGCCGCCGTCCAGGGCCCGATGAATGACCTTGGGGCTTTCCGCGATGAACATGCCCTTGGCAGGCGCAAAGCGGTTGAGCAGCTGGGCCTCGGTCAGCCGGGCATAGATGTCCAGCTCCGGGGATGAAAAATCGGTGATTTCCAATACCTTTGCCATAATTGCCTCACTTTGCCGGAATTCGGCGGGTTTTCTGCCATTATACCATTCTCTCCGGGAAAAAGCAATTCTCCGGACTTTTTATCTGCCCTTGCTTGACAAGCGGAAGAAAGGATGCTATGATAGCCTCGTTATATGATAGGCAGCGCGAATATGTCCCGCCGTCAGGCAGGGACAAAGGAACCGGGGGCAGATCCCGGACGGTACCGCCACTGTGATTGTCTTAAGGGCCTTTCAGGTGAAAACCATCCACTGGGGAAACCCGGGAAGGAGAAAGGTCAGGACGGAAACGTCCGGGCATAAGTCAGGAGACTTGCACGCTGGGATTCACGCCTCCGCGGTGTTCGGAGAGGGCGTGCTGCTGTGGAAAAATGGCCACGGCATCCGTTTGGGATGCCGTGGCTTTTTTAAATTTGGAGGTATAGAAATGAAAAACAAGAAAACATGGATCGCGGTGATTGCCGTAGCCCTGGTGATCGTACTGGCTCTGGTGGCTTCCTTTGCCCTGAAGCCCAAGGGAAGCGACGGTACCAAGAACATCACTGTCACCGTGGTGCACAAGGACGCAAGCGAAAAGGTCTTTACCTATGCCACCGACGAAGAATTCCTGGGCGCTGTACTGGTGGCGGAGGGCCTGGTCGAGGGCGATGACAGCGATTTCGGCCTGATGATCACCTCGGTTGACGGGGAAGAGGCCAGCTGGGACGCGGATCAGAGCTACTGGGCGCTGTACATCGGCGAGGACTACGCCACCACCGGCGCGGATTCCACCCCGGTAAACGACGGCGACAGCTTCAAGCTGGTCTACACCATCGGCTGAGACAGCCCACTGAGCGATATTTGAAAAAGCACAATAGCCGAAATCCCGGAGGCGATCAGCGCCTCCGGGATTTGTTATAAACCCGGGCCGTCATCAATACTTCAAATCCTTCATGGCCTTTTCAACCTTCATTTGCTTGGCGCTGTCACAGCGCATGGCAATGTAGGTATAGATGGCATCGATGATTGTGAGCTCAGCAATTCGGGAGGAAACAGCCAGGATCCGATATTTTGTCTCTTCGGAAGCGGTAAACAGGCGGATATCCGACATACGGGAAAGAGGCGACTGGCCAATGCTGGTAAGACTGATGACCTTTGCGCCGTTCTCCTTGGCAATGCGGACATTGTCAACGATGATTTTGGAGCTTCCGGAGTGGCTGATGGCAACAATGACATCCTCAGCGGTACAATAGGCGCCGGTAATGGCCTGCAAATGGGCATCGATATAGGCACAGGCGTCCATACCAAGGCGCAGCAGCTTATGCTGCAAATCAAAGGCAATGGCACCGGAGGCGCCGATTCCAAAAATGAAGATGCGCCGGGCGGACATTAACAGCTCTGCCGTTTTTTGCACATCGCTGGCAAGGAGATTGTCATGGGTATACTGAAGGGTATGAATGGTGCTGTTAAAAATCTTGTTGACGACCTTTTGAATGTCGTCACCCGGGAGAATCTGCTCATGGATGTTCTGCAAGGGTGTCACAATACTCTGGGCCAGTGTGACCTTCAGATCCTGATAGCAGACGAAGCCCATTCGTTTACAGGCGCGAATTACGGTAGGATCCGACACGCCGGCTGCATCCGCCAAAGCGGCCACAGAGAGGGTGATTACCTGATCCGGATGTTCAATGATATAGAGGGCTACACGCTGTTCCGATTTGGTCAGCGAGGGAATCAGCGCTTGGAGCTTCAGGACGACTGCCGGGGTAGCGGATTCGTTAGCTGTCATATCTGGATTCCTTCCTTTCTGTGGTGGTATATAAAAGGTATCGATAATCCCAGTATAGCACAGATTTCCATGGTTTTCCATAACTTATCGTGGAAATTTTAAATATAATTTCAGTCGATTCATGGAAAGCGCCTGCATCCTTCCCGAGAAGAATGCAGGCGCGCAGTGTGCCAAAAAGTGCCTCGCAGAGTTCGCCGCCGCAGCGGCGAAAAAGATAGAATCATGTTTTGTCGCGACATGTGCGTGGCAAAACATACCTCTCAGGCTGCGTGTGTGCGAGTTGTGCGCCTTTCGGCGCACAAGGAGTGCGCTAAGCAGACTGCAATCCTTCTGTCGGAAAGCCCCAAAGGGGATTTTCGACGGTTTGAGCGCCCGCATCCTTCCTGAGAAGAATGCAGGCGCGGATACCCATTGCAGGGCGCTTATTTGGGAAACCGACGGCCTTTTACGAAGACCTGCTCCACCTGGAAATCCGTGGTCATGACAACAATGTCCCCGTCCTTGCCAAGCTCTAAAGAGCCGATCCGGTCAGCGCAGCCCATGAGACGGGCAGGGGTCAGAGAGAGCATTTTGCTTACGTCAACCAGGGGGATGCCATAGCTGACATGGGCGGTTCTCAGACAGCGGTCCATGGTGGCAACGGAACCGGCATAGGAGCTCAGATCCGTCAGCTGAGCAACATCGTCTTTGACAACCACCGGTACACCGGTGTCCCGGGCGCCCAGGATGGAGCGGGTATCGTGGGTGCCGGCTGCCCGCATGGCATCGGTGATCAGACAGATCTTGTCCGGGCCCTTGATCCGGCAGGCCAGAAGCATGGATTCCCTGGGAATATGGCGGCCATCACCGATGAGCTCGATGGTTACGTCATCCCGAAGATAGGTGGCCTCGATGACACCGGAATGGACAATGCCGTTTACCTTATGGAAGGTGGAGGTGGCATTGTAAAAATGGGTGACATGCTGAAAGCCCCAGTCGTAGGCCTGAAGGGCCTGGGTGGCTGTGGCATTGGTATGGGCAGCCGAGGCCATCACACCGCGTTTGCGCATGACCTGAGCGAAGACGTCGATATGATCCAGCTCCGGCGCCGCGTCCCACCGGAGAATGGTTCCCTGGGCACGGTCCAGGATGCGGTTGAGCATCTCCTCGGTGGGAAGCCGCTGCCGGGAGATGGGCTGGGCGCCTTTGGAGGCCGCGGAGAAAAAGGGGCCTTCCAAGTGAAGACCCAACAGCTCCGCGCCATCCTGGGGCTGAGACTTTACCTCCCGGAACAGATCAATGACCTTTTCCAGCAGAGAATCCTCGCAGGTCATGGTGGTGGGGCACAGGGCTGTGGTGCCGTGGGCACAATGGGTTCGGGCAGCCTGGCGGAAGGAGTCCGCCTCACAGTCCATGAAGTCGCCTCCGCCGCCTCCGTGGACGTGGATATCCACAAAGCCGGGAAGGATATATCCGCCGTGGGCGTCCACGACCTCCGCGTCAGAGGGGCAGGGAAGATCCACCGCTGTGATCCTGCCCTGTTCCACAAGCACAGAGCCGCCGGAGAGTATCCGGTCAGGCAGCACCAGCTGACCATTGCCGATCCAGAGCTTTGTCATATGATTTCCTCCTTACTTAGAATGAAAACGGGAGCGCTAAAGCGCTCCC
>CAYMWT010000008.1:0-15695 GCA_964394055.1 uncultured Oscillospiraceae bacterium | reverse complement strand
GCGCTCCCGTTTGGATGGGTTATTTGTTGTAGATCCGAATCTCGGGCACCACGGGAGTGGTGGCGGCCAGAGCAATGGCATAAATCTTGGCATCCGGATGGTTCTGGAACAGAGAAACGGGCACATGACAGCTGACAGGGCCATGAAGCGCCTTGCGAAGCATGGCGGCGTTCCAGTCACGGGGCATACACATCCGGATCTTTCGGGCGGAGTTGATTTCCTTCATGCCCACGGTGATGCAGTTATCGGGGATGCCGTCCAGGTCGGCGCCGGAGTTCATGAAGGCATTGATGGTCTTGGTCTCCCGGGCCAGCTTCAGCACCCGGGTGGGACGGGCCAGGAATTCCTCGTCAGTGCAGACCTCGCCAGGCTCCGGCGGCTCGTTGAAGGCAATGTGGCCTGTGATGCCAACGCCGCCCCAGCACATGTCCAGCTTGCCCAGCTTTTGGATCACGTCCCAAATATAGCCTTCATTGCCGGGTTCCGGGAAGATCCGCTGCTGAGGAGGCATCAGCAGGTCCGCGTCTACCAGATTGTAGAAAATCCGATCCATGCCGCCCCGGAAGGAGAGAGGATCTGACTTGTCCAGATACTTGCGGTCTTCATCCAGGTACTCATCCATATTGATGAACCAGCAGTTTTTCAGGCTGACACGGTGTTTGTTGATAAGGTAAACCAGCCGGGCATAGGGCCCCAGGGGGCCATAGGGGACGATCATAACGGTGGGCTCTCCCTTGGCGTTGTTTTCCTGGATCAGCTCCAGAACCTCAATGGCCATCTTCCAGTACAGATCGACTTCCGTTTCGCACAGATCCAGCTTGATGTTGCTTCCCTCGCCCAGCTTGTCGGCGGGGATGGTACGGTAATCCAACATGGCAGTTCCTCCCATTCACAGAATATATTTGAAGATCAATTTCAATCTTCCTGTAAATATTATATTGAAAACAGAGGAAAACCACAATATACCGGAAATGACACAATCTATATTTTTTCCGCCAAACACAGGCGGCTATCAGGAGAATCAACTGCAACGGACGGCCTATATGGCATGCAAAGTGTAAAAAACAATAACTTTGGTGTAGGTGGGCGTGGATAAGGTTAATTGCGTTTTTGTTCAAATAGCACTATAATAATGACATAGCATGACAGGTTCTTATAAAAAATGTCAACGCGAAAAGGAGACTGTTGTGTTACGGCAGCCAACGGCGCCAAATAAAAAATTAGGAGGAAACAAAAATGAAAAGATTGTCCGCACTGCTCCTGGTTCTGGTCATGCTCTTCACGATGGTAGCCTGTTCTTCCGGCAATGGAACACCCGCTACCGAAGCAAAGACAGAAAAACCTGCCGCCGAAGCAAAGTCAGAGGAATCCGCAACAGAAAATCTTCCTGATAAGCCCGTGGTGATCCACACCATCCACTACATGGTTGAAGGCGATAAGGCCGCCGGCCTGGAGGCCATTGAGGCTGCTTTCACTGAAAAGTATCCCAATGTCACATTTGAGAACTCTGCCTACTCCCAGGGCACTGACTATTTTGCGCAGCTGTCCACTGCCATCGCTTCCGGCGATATGCCTGAGATCATGATGGGCAACCCGGGCCTGTATACGGATCTGATCGATGGCGGCTATGTTATGGATCTGACCGGCAACGCCGTGATCGAGGGCTTGGGCCTGACCCAGGCTGACATGGGCGATGTGTCCTACAACGGCAAGTGGTATGCCTTCCCCGTGGACTTCAAGACCTGGGGCGTTTACTACAACAAAACCATCTTCTCCGAATTGGGTCTGGAAGTTCCTGCCACCCATGCCGAGCTGCTGGAAGTCTGCCAGGCTCTGAAGGCCGGCGGCTATGATCCCTGGGCCCAGTGGTTCTCCGACGGCGCTTCTGTGGATATCGAGATGCGTCCCATTGTCTGGACCAAGGCCATTCAGAACGGCGACAATGATATGTTCGAAAAGCTGATGCGCAACGAGGCCAAGGTTGCCGACTATCCCTACTTCGCGGAAGGCTTGCAGCTGTGGGGCGAGCGTATTGGCAATTGGGCCCGTGCTGACGCAACCTCCAACGATCAGTCTGCCGCCAACGAAGTGTTCCTGTCCGGCCAGGCCGGTATGCTGTACCAGGGCACCTGGGACTACGGCACCATTGAGAGCATGAAGAGCAGCGACTTCGAGTACGGCTTCTTCTTTGTTCCCACCGACGATGTCGAGGGCGAGACCATGAACGTTCAGGTCGACCAGGCCTTCATGGTAAACCCCCAGGCTGAGAACGCGGAATGGGCTGTGAAGTTCATGGAGTACTTCCTGTCCGAGTGCATGAGCATGTGGTCTGACTTCACCATGCAGCCCTGTATCACCGGCGCAACCACTGAGAATACCACGGACTTCCTGCTGTCCATTCTGGATGTCAAGGCTTCCGGAAACGCGGTTGGCTACGGTGAATTCACCGCTCCCTTCACCTCCGCTTACACCTCCGCCTATCGGAAGGCGCTGACTGCTTACGCGGTCTACTGCTGCACCGGTGTGACTACGGACGGTGTCAACTCGGTGGATAGCTGCATTGAGTATATGCAGGAGCTGTTTGACGAGGAATACGCCCAGGCGAACCTGTAATCGCGACACCAGCGCTTTTTTCTCAATAATCTAAAAGCAGGAGGGGCAGCTCTCACGGGCTGCCCCGCCTTTTTTAGAAAGGAAACATGCCCGATGAAGGGCGCATCACCTGAGGTATGCATATGGTAAAGAAAATGAATTATTCCCGGCTCCGGCGGCAAAGCACACGGATCCACGGGGGCAATATGATGTTCCTGATGCCCACCGTGGCCCTGTTTACCGTCGTAGTGTTAATCCCCTTTATTCAAGGCATTCCCTATTCCTTTACCAACTGGAAAAGCATCGTCAGCACCAATCGGGATTTTATTGGCTTCAGGAATTACAAATACCTGCTGACGAACAAATTCTTTCTGGAATCTTTGGGCGTGACCTTTAAGTTCACGGTTCTATATATGATCTCCTCCAATGTCATGGGCCTGATGCTGGCGCTGCTGATCCACCGCTCTTCCTGGTTCAATAACATTGCGAGAACTGTACTGTTTCTGCCCTTTACCGTTTCCGTCACCGCGGGCTCCATTGTCTGGTCCTATGTGTTTACGGATGTCTACACCTATCTGACCGGGCTGGTCAGTCCCCTGGGTATGCCGGGACAAATCGTTTACGGTATGGTCATTATCGCCGCCTGGCGGGATATGGGCTATACCATGCTGATTTATATTGCCGGATTGCAGGCCGTGCCTCAGGATTACTACGAGGCGGCAACCGTGGACGGCGCCAGCAAGTGGCAGCAGTTTTGGCATATCACCGTTCCCAACATCGTTCCCGCGTTCACCACGAATATTACCTTGCTTCTGGCCTGGGGCCTGCGTACCTTCGACATGCCTATGGCAGTGGCGAGAAACGCCAGAGAAGGTCAGTTAACAGCAGTTTATGTTTATGACAGCATCTTCTCCAATAACAAAGCTGGACTTGGCCAGGCAGCGGCAATTATTCTGACGGTGATTTTGCTTGTTCTGACCCAGACCGTTACACGCTTCCTGAGAAGATTGGAGGTTGAGTCCTGATGGCACCTGCCGTTGTATCTACCGATCACCTGCCGATCCGGAATCGAGCCATCAAAAGGAAAATGGGCAAGGCATCCCGGAACCTGCTGATTCTTCTGACGATGATCGTGGTGCTGCTTCCGTTTTATGTGGCGGTTGTATATTCCTTCCGGGCGCCGGATGTCATTACTGCCAACCGCCTGAAGTGGCCGGAATCTCCAACGTTGATCAACTATATAAACGTGATTTTCCATAACGCCAGCTTCCTTACCGGTTATAAGAACAGCATCATCAATACGATCCCCACGGTGATTATCCTGATGGTGTTTACCTCCATGGCTGCCTGGGTGCTCGCCCGGTTTGACACACCCTTCTACCGTGTGATGTATGCCATCCTGACCCTGGGCCTGCTGATCCCCTTCCAGTGCTTCGAGCTGCCGCTGTATATCAACTGGTACAACGCCGGGCTTGTCAGTACCAACTTCGGGTTTATCGTTGCCCGTGCCGGTCTGCAAATATCCATCAGCCTGACGGCAATCACCGGGTTCATCAAAACGGTTCCCCGTGATTTGGAGGATGCTGCCAGCATCGATGGCTGCAACCGCTTCCAATGCTTCTGGCGGGTGGTATTCCCGCTGATGACGCCCATTAATGTTACCCAGCTGGTGCTGAACACGCTGTTCATCTGGAACGACTATGGCACCTCCATCATCCTCCTGCGGAAGAAGGAGTCCTATACCCTGACCTTGGCTCAGATCGTTTACTTTAACGAAAATACGACTATGTTGAACGAAGCCTTTGCGTTCTTTATTCTGGCCATGCTTCCCATTCTGATCCTGTACCTGAGTATGCAGAAATACATCGTCAGCGGCATCACAGCCGGCGCGGTCAAGGGCTGATTTTCCCCCACAAATGCGTTGGTCCTGAAACTATATACTTCAGGATCAACGCGTTTCTTCTTTTCAGTGTAGCAATTAAACATATTTTGACAAAAGATGCTGTAATGGGATTTAATATTGTGTAGAAAAAACCCATTGCTTATGTTATACTAAGAAAAAAGGGGAATACCAACATGCGTAAGAAAAAGCCTTTCCCGCACAGCATCCCTCCGGAAGAAGAGCAAACCGGTATCCTGCTCTGGTTTCAGCTGTTACAGAACCATGGGTTGAAGCTGTTCTACAGCAATCTGCTGACGGTGCTGAGTCTGCTGCCCGGCTTTTTTTGCTTGCAGCTGCTCCTGGATACCTATGACCTGGTTTTCTGGGCCCTGGGCCTGGTATGCGTGATTTTGGCAGGCCCCTCCATTACCGCGCTTCACAGCGTGTGCGTGCGGGTGGTTCACCGCAGGCCGGTATGGGTCGGCGAGGAATTTGGAGAGGCCTGGAAGAAAATGAAAAAAATAACCATGGAGCTGACCGGGATCCTGGGGCTTCTGTGGTCGGTGCTGGCGTATGCCGTATATCTGGTGATTCTGGTGGAGGGAGGGCTGTCCTTTGGACATCTGCTCCTTTTTGGAATTTGTGCCTATATGCTCATGGGCGTAACCCTGTTCAGCTATGAGCAGGCCGCTCTGCTGGAGCTGCCGTTGGCTGTGATTCTGAAGAACGCCGTTCTCATGATTTTTGCGGGCAGGCTCCGTTCGGTGTTTGCGATCCTGGTGCCGCTGGCTGTTTTCCTGGTCTGCGTTCTGCTTTACGGCTATGTCCTGTTTATTTTGCTGGCTGGTGTGATGGCCTGGACGATCATGACCGCGAACCTGATTTTTGCGCCTGTTTTCAGTGGACTGTTTTTAGCGGAGGCCCCTGATGAAAAAGAAGCTTGAACATTTTTGGTACTACTATAAGTGGTATGCGCTGTTTGGCATATTGGCCGCGCTGGTGGTGTGGAATTTCGCCGGACAAAAAGCAGCGTCCGCGGAACCGGATGTTCTCGTAAGCTTCGTGACAATGGAGGAGATACCCGCGCAAACACTGGACGCCCTGCGGACACGGCTGGAAGGACTGTCAGAGGATTCCAATGGGGATGGACGCGCGGAGGCGGCTGTCCAGGTGTACCATTACGACGGAAAGGGCAGTGCCTCCTCCGATCCGGAGGCCTATTCCGCCGCGGCCATACACCTGGCGACAGAGATCCGAATGGAGCTGGCGGACTTTTTTATCACAGATGAACCGGCGCTTTTGCGGGATGCGGGAGTCCTTGCGGAAGCTGGGCGTTGGGAGGATTACGCTGCCCTGAGGCAGCTGGATTCACAACAGCTCTCCCGGTTCTTCATTTTTACCTTTGCAGGCGGCTCACCTGTGCTGGAAGAGCTGAAATTGGGAAGCTCTGAATAAATCGGCAAGTGCTGGAAGCGAGAGATTTTGGCACAGCCGAAAGTTCCGGAAACGGAGGAATACTGTATGTATTTCCCGTTTTCGGAACTGAACGGATGGGACAAAAGATCCGCTTCCCAGCCGCAGACGATTTATTCAGAGTTTCCATAGTACGGAAAATATAGAACGTTTGCTGCTGAAAGCAAGCCCTCGCCAAGGGAGAAAGAATATGAGTTACCGGGTTTTACTGATCGACGACAACCAAATGACGCTGGATTCCATGCGAAAAACCATTTCCTGGGAGGAGCTTGGGGTCACTCTGGTAGGCTGTGCCGCCAATGGGGAAGAGGGCTGTCAAATGATTCTACAGCTTCGGCCGGATATCATTATCTCAGATATCCATATGCCGGAGATGGACGGCCTGGCCATGCTGGAGAAAATGCGCATGGAGCTGAGCGGTACCCGGGTGATTTTCATTACCGCCTTTGAGAAGATCGAGTATGCCTCCCGGGCGATCCGGCTTTCTGCCTTCGACTTCCTTCTGAAGCCTGTGGACAACCGGGAGCTGGAAAAGGCAATGCGCCGGGCTGTTCAGAGCCTGGATGTTGAGCGGGATGAGGTGGAAAAGTACGAGAAAATGCAGACGATTATCCGGCGTACACGGTTCTTGTCTGCATTGACTGCCGGCTCCATGGAAAATCCCGGCATGGTTCTGTCCACCTTCCTGGATAAGGTGCCCAACCGCTATTTCTTCATGGTCGCGGAATCGGAAAACGGTGTGATGGAACCGCTGCAGCGGATGGAATTTGTGGATTTCCCGGAGAATGTGGAGATCATAAACGCGGTAGCCAATCGAAATCTGGTGCTGTTCTGCGGGCTGCAGGACGAGGGAGAAGCCTGGCAGCTGACAGCCAGAGCCATAGCGAATATCCTGCAGCAGAATCTGGTGAATCTGACCATTGGTGTCAGCGGCCTGTATCAGGATCTGTCGCTGTTTTATACCGCCTATCAGGAAGCCCGCTTTACGCTTATGCGCCACGATATCTATGGCCGCAAGGCTATGGTGGAGTTTTCGGACGGGCAGAAATCCGAGGCGGGACATGGCCGGCTGGTGGATCTGGATCAGATGTGCGCCAAGCTGGCGCCCCGGCTGGCATCTGTCGATGGGGAAGAGCTTTGGAAGACGATCCTGAAAAAAACCAATGGGAATCTGAGGATCATCCGTATCTTCCTGCTTCTGCTGTGCTCCAAGATCATGCAGAACAAGGTCGCGAACTTCCAATGGACGGAATCGGCGGATGTGATCGCCTACGATATTACCAGGCTTTCCAATGAAACAGAGGCCCGGAATTGGCTCTTCCGATTTCAGGAGGAGGTACGCCGGGGAGAGCAGATGCCTACCCGTCGTTCGACGCTGGTACGAAACGTTCTGGAATATGTGCGCAGCCATGTGACAGAAGGCCTGGTACTGGAGGATGTGGCAAAGGAATTCTATGCTTCCCCCAACTATCTGTCCTCCATCATCCATAAGGAGACCGGGATCACATACCGGCAGCATGTCATCAACGCCAAGATCGCGGTGGCCAAACAGATGTTGGACGATACCAGAATGCGTGTGGAGGAGATCGCCTACGCGGTGGGCTATGAAAACTATGTCAGCTTCTACAACGTATTTAAAAAGGTGGAACGGATGAGCCCCACAGAATACCGGTATCGGAACTGGAAAGAGGAGCAGGAGGGAACAGAATGATTAAGCTGTTAAAGAACCTCCCCTTTTTCATTAAGCTGATGCTGGCCTTTGGGCTGTCGCTGTCCCTTGCCCTTTTGATGACGACTGTGCGGCAGATCACCACAACCTATGCGCTTTTGGAAGAAAAAAGCATGGCGCACCTGGACGCGCTGACACAGCAGGTCATATTGAACTTTGACAACAGCCAGAAGAGCATTGAGGCTTCCGCCTATTCCGCCATGACCTCCTTTGCCATACCTGCGAATCTGGAAGAGGACAGGGAGGGTATTGAGATGCGCAATACCCTGTCCATGATGCTGAAGGCATCCGCGCCGTATAACTATATTATGGTTCGCAGCAACAGCGGGCAGCGATCCAATACCGGCGCCGCTCCCTCTCAAACCAGAGAGAGCATGAGACTTGTGGAGGCGGAATGCAATGCGATCCTGGACGAGCACCAGGATACCTCCTATGGCCTGTGCGAATGGATCCGCAGTGACAGCGGCGAGGTCTATCTGCTGCGGGATGTTTACGACATCTCTCCGCTGCGTCATGTCGGCACCATGGTGCTTCATATGCAGCAGCCGGTTTTCGCGATCAGCAGCAATTCCACGGATGTAGGCTTCCTGTTCTTCGATCACTATGGAGAATTCATTACCTACACGGGCCTGGATATTCCCAATGCCACCCTGGATGCCATTGTAAAGGACGCGCGCGAAGGCGCCATATCCCAAAAACAGGTCTGGGAGGATGAGGAATACTTTGTGGTTCAGGGCAGCAGCGGAAGCTGGAGCACCATTGCCATTACCTCCACCCGTGCCTATCAGGAGGCCTGCACCCAGAGCCTGTATGTGGGCCTGATCCTGGGCGGGGTATGGCTTTGCCTGGGTGTTTTGCTGGTGTACATTCTAATCCGGTCAGAGCTTCACAAGCTGAAGGAGCTGAAGCGCTCCATGGCCCAGGTGGCACAGGGGGATTTTGGCTATCAGATCGAGATCACCGACAATGACGATATCAGCCAGCTGGCGGTTACCTTCAATTATATGAGCCAGCACATTGCGGAGCTGCTGGAGCAGCTGGTGGAAAAGGAGCGTATGCGCAACAACGCGGAGCTTCAGGTTTTGGAATACAAATACCGGGCCCTGGAAACCCAGATTCGTCCCCATTTTATCTACAACGCCCTGGAAACCATCAACGCCATGGCAAAGATCAAGGGTGAGGATGAGATCACGGAGATCGTGCAGAGAATCAGCCGGTATTTTCGCAATATCACCATGAACATTACCCATCAGTTTATTACAGTGCAGCAGGAGTTTGACAGCTTGCAGGACTATACGGAGATCTACCGCTTCATTCACGGGGACAGACTGCGCCCCTCCTTCTCTGCCCGGGAAGCCGCAAGGAATGCCATGATCCCCACCATGATCGTCCAGCCGGTGGTGGAAAACGCACTGCATTACGGCCTGCGGGGACAGAATGAGGATTCCGAGATCCAGGTGCATGCCTATACCAGAAACAGCAAGCTGCTTATCACCGTGAAGGATCGTGGCCCGGGGCTGACGCCGGAGCAGATCCAGAGCCTGGAAAACGGCCAGTTCCTGACCCGCAATGAGCACAGCGGCATCGGCCTTGCCAATGTCCGGGAGCGGCTGGATCTGATCTATGGGGATCAGGCCAGTATCACCATGGGCAATCGGGAGGGCGGCGGCGTAAAGGTCACCATTGAGATGCCCTTTACCTACTCAGAGCCGGACGATCTGGATGACCTGGAGGAGCTGGAGGATTGGGAGGATTGGGACGATCTGGACGGCCTGGACGACCTGGGCCTGCTGTAGGGAGATCGGACATATACCAAGCTTATTCGGGGGAAAAAACCTGATAAGTTATGTGCATAACAAAAGGAAAGGATTGGGGTTATAATAAACACGGGTATCCTTGGGAACATATAAAATAAATATTGGAGGTATGATATGCTGAACTACCATGTAAAAATCGGACTCGTCCCCATTCGGCGGGATGTGACGCCCCGGCCTGGTATTTTCAACTGGGAGAAGGCGGAGGAACGCTGTGCCAGGGCGGTAGCCTACATCGAAGAGCATTTCACCAGCGAGCATGTCTCCTTTGTGGATCTGAAGGGAATCAACCAGGTGGACGTGCTGTATTGCGACCAGGACGTGGACAAGGTCATCGACCGGTTCCGGGAAGCGCGGGTTGACGCTGTCTTCCTCATCAACGGCAACTTTGGCAACGAGGAAGTGGCGGCGGCTGTGGCAAAGGCCATAGGCAAGCCTGTCCTGCTGTGGGGCCCTCAGGACGATGTGTTTGAGCCGGACGGAACCCGCTATACCGATTCTCAGTGTGGCCTGTTCGGTATGAGCCGTCAGCTTCAGAGAATGAACGTTCCCTTTACTTACATTGAAAACTGCCGTATTGAGGATCCCATTTTTGCCGAAGGCTTCCGGAAATTTGTGGGCGTAGCCTGTGCCGTCAAGAATTTCCTGGGAATGCGGGTGGCGCAGGTGGGTATGCGGCCCAAGCCCTTCTGCTCCGTGATCTTTAACGAAAGCGATCTGATGGATAAATTCGACATCCATGTGATCCCGGTGAATCTGGCTGTGGTTCGGGACAAGTATGACAGGATCCTGGAAACCAGACAGGAGGAGCTGACGGCAGGGGTTGAAAAGCTGCGGCAAATGTACGAGATCGACGATCTCAGCGAGCCTGTGCTCCACAAGGTTTACGCCTTCGTTTTGCTGTACCAGGAGATCTTTGCGGAATACAATGTGGCGGCTGTGTCCGCGGAATGCTGGACAGCCATGCAGCTGCTGGTGGGAGCCATGCCCTGTGCCGCCTACCCGCTGCTGGCGGATATGGGGTATATCATCGGCTGTGAAAGCGATATGCACGCCACCCTCACCCAGGTGCTTCTCAGCTGCCTGACACTGGGGGAGAAAAAGCCCTTCCTGGGTGAATTCACCACCCGTCATCCTGCTGACCGGAATATTGAGCTGTTGTGGCATTGCGGCCCCTTTGCCTATTCTCTCAAAAAGCAGGGAACCGACGCCAAAATGGTCAACATGCGCCAGTGGATGCAGGTGGAAGACGGCCACTATACGGTGGCCCGGATCGACCAGGACCATGGCAGCTACTCCATAGCGGTATGCGAGTGCGACAGCGCCGATGGCCCCTATACCTTTGGCTCCTATCTCTGGGCGAAGTTCAAGGATTTGCCCGGTGTGGAGCGCAGGCTGATCGAAGGCCCCTACATCCATCACATGTCCGAAATTGAAGGCAGTCTGACGGATTCCCTGCGTGAGTTCTGCAAGTATGTACCGAATTTAACGTTTGACGGTTTGGATTGAATCAATGGAGGTGGCAAGTATGCAATATGGACTGAAAGAGATTCTGGATCTGGGTGAGCAGGGCGGCTTCGCGATCCCTGCCTTCAACGTCTACAACCTGGAAACGGTTATGGGTGTTATGCAGGCGGCGGAGGAAACCGGGGCGCCGGTGATTTTCCAGATGTACAGCCGCCTGTTCGATTCCCGGATCGCGCAGTATGTTTCTCCCATAATCCTGGAGGCCATGAAGGAAATGAAAACGCCTGTGGCCTTCCACCTGGATCATGGCGCCGGCATCCCTGAGGTACTCCGGGCCTTCCGCTGCGGCGCCACCGGCGTGATGATCGACGCCTCCCGGGAACCGCTTGAGAAGAATATCGAGATCACCCGGAAGGTCGTACAGATGGCGGCGGAAATGGGGGTCACAGTGGAAGGAGAGCTGGGCGAGGTAGGCAAGGCAGCCGATGGCGTCAGCACCGACTACACCAAGGTGGAGGACGCGGTTCGGTTTGTCAGTGAAACCGGAGTCTGCGCGCTGGCGGTCGCCGTGGGAACGGCCCACGGACATTATAAGCAGGCGCCGGTTCTGGCACTGGATCGGATCGCCCAGCTGCATGAGGCCCAGAAGGCGCATCTGGTGCTCCATGGCGGCAGCGGCGTTCCCGATGACCAGATTCAGGCTGCTGTGAAGGCGGGGATCCGGAAGATCAACTTTGGTACCGATGTATGCTGCTCCTTCCTGGATGGTGCCCGCGCCGTTGACAAGAGCATCTTCGCACTGGATCTGTTTATGAAGGAGCCAACCGCCCGGGTTAAGGAGTTTGCCATTGACAAGATCCGCCTGCTGGGGGCTGACAAATGATGACGGATGTGGTGGGCATTGGTTCTGCCCTGTTTGACATTCTCATGACCATTCCCCAATTTCCCCGGGAGGATACCAAGCTTCAGGGCATGGACACCAAGGTTCAGTGCGGCGGCCCCTGCGCTACGGGCTTGGTGGCGGTTTCCAAGCTGGGCGTCAGCGCACAGTATATGGGCACCCTGGGCGGCGATACATACGGTGACTTTATTCTCTCAGAGCTGAACCGATACGGAGTAAAAACGGAGCATGTACGACAGATTCCGGGTCAGGTGTCCTTTCACAGCGTTGTGCTGCTGAATCTTGCCAATTCCAGCCGCACCTGTGTTTGGAGCAAGGGCACCGTAGCCGCTCCCGGAGAGGAAGACGTGGATCTGGAGGCCCTGAAGCACGCAAAATACCTCCATCTGGACGGCCATCAGCTGGAAGCTGCCATTTATGCGGCGAAAAAAGCCCATGAATATGGGGTCAAGGTCAGCCACGATGCCGGCGGCACCTATCCCGGCATCGAAAGGCTGCTGCCCTATGTGGATATACTGATCCCCTCAGAGGAGTTTTCCCTGAAGATTACCGGCTGTGCCACGGCTGAGGAGGCGGCAAGAGTGCTTCAGGACACATATCATCCGGAGACGCTGATCATCACCCAGGGCAGCCGGGGCGGCTTCTGGTGGAAGGATGGCAAAGCGGTTCGCTATCCTGTGTTCCCGGTGGAGGCTGTGGATTCCAACGGCGCGGGTGATACCTTCCACGGGGCCTTTGTGGCAGCCCGGGTGAAGGGCCTGGACATTGGGGACGCGGCAGCCTTTGCCTCCGCAGCCTCCGCACTGAAGTGCACCCGATTCGGGGCGCAGGAGGGAATTCCCGGCTGGGAAGAAGTGGAAGCTTTTATGAAGCAGCACAAAGGGGTGATCCGTTGATGGAGCGACTGGAACAGCTGCGCAGGGCAAACCCGCATATTGCCATCCATTCCGTTCATGAGCCTCTCTTTGCGCGGTATGGACGGGTGATCGAAGAAGATACCGCTCCCTGGCGCGCGGCAGCGGAGGCGGCGGTAGATTTTCCGGAAACCGGCAGCCAGTATCAGGCTGTCTTGCCGGAGCTGGATGAGCTGCCCCAGGCGGAGATGGTTCGGCAGCGGTACTGCGGCCACCTGGATGAGCAGTTCGGCCTGTGCTGGGGCCACGCCAACCGGCTTAACGCCCTGGAATGGCATACATGCTCTGAGTTCAACATTGCCGTCCGGGAGCTGGTACTGCTGCTGGCCAAGCGGAGCGATATTACGGAAGGCCGTCTGGACGCAAATAAGGTGGCAGCCTTTTATCTGGAACAGGGCGCTATGGTGGAGGTATATGCCGACAGCCTGCATTTTTGCCCCTGCCAGGTGACAAGCAGCGGCTTTTCCTGTGTGGTAGGTCTGCAACGGGGAACCAATCTGCCCCTGGATCCGGAAAAGGCCGTCAGCCCCATGCTCTGGGCAAAAAATAAATGGCTGATCGCCCACCGGGACAATGCGCCTCTGGTAGCCCGGGGCGCGTATCCGGGTATATTCGGTGAAAACTGGCAGATATTTCCCATTGACTGAAGAAGAAACCATAGCGTGAAAGGAGGAACCCGTTTATGACCACGCAGGAATATCCCATCCGGATCAAAAAGGTTGCCACGGAAAGTGACATGTATCTGGACATGGCCCTTGCCATGCTGGAAGCCATTCAGCGCTGTCGGCAGGAGAAGCGTAACTGTGTCATGATCGTTCCGGTCGGGCCGACCGGCCAGTACCCGGTGCTGGCAGAGCTGGTGAATCGTCTGCATATCTCCTTAAAACATGTCCATTTTTTCAATATGGATGAATATTTGACGGCCCCCGGTGTGTGCATTTCCCCGGAGGATCCCATGAGCTTCCACAAGCGGATGGAGACAGAATTCTATTCCAGGGTGCTTCCGGAGCTGGCCATGCCGGTGGAAAACAGACACTTTCCGGAACCCGGCCGGGAGGCGGCGTATGATGCGCTGATTGAAGAGCTGGGGGGCGTGGAGCTGTGCCTGGGAGGTCTGGGCATTAACGGCCATATTGCCTTTAATGAGCCTCCGGAACCAGGGGTGGAAATGGATGCGGAGACCTTTGCCGCCTTGGGCACACGGCAGCTTGCCGTCAGCCGGGAGACCCTGGCAGTCAACGCCTTCGGATACCTGCGGGGAGATATCCGTGGAATGCCCAAATACTGCATTACCATTGGCATGAAGCAGATCCTGGCCTCCCGGGAGGTGTACATCTCACTGAGCCGGGATTGGCAGCATGGTATTTTCCGGCGGGTATGCACCGAGCCTATCCAGGCCCAGATCCCTGCGACCCTGCTTCGCCATCATCCCAAGGTTACGTTCTGCGCGCCTGAGGCGATTCTGGACTGAGCGGTTATCCCATAGCTTTATACAAATAAGCGGACTGTCTCAAATGGTTCATTGAGACAGTCCGCTTCATTTTATCGCTTATATCTTGGCTCGCAGGTCAGGTTGACACCCAGCCGTTTGAAGGTGGTCTCGTCCACAGGGGAGAGGATCACCGAGGAATGGACATCGCAGCCCCGGAGCTTGCTCAGCTGCTCCATGGCAAACTCTGCCATAGGGTTGGTGGCGGCGGAGATGGACAGGGCAATCAGGGTCTCGTCGGTGTGAAGCCTGGGATTCCGGTTGCCCAAGTGGGCAACCTTCAGATGCTGGATGGGATCCAGGGCCACAGGAGAGATCAGGTGCAGATCCTTTGGCATCTCACCCAGCGCCTTCAAAGCGTTCAGCAGCAGGGCGGAGGAGGCGCCCAGCAGATCCGAGGTCTTGCCGGTGACGATCCGGCCGTCGGGCAGCTCCATGGCGGCGGCGGGATTGCCGGTCTCCTCGTCCCGCTTCAGGGCGGCGGCTACCACCCGGCGGGCACTGGGGGTGACCCCGGCCTTGCGCATGAGCAGCTCCAGCTTCCGTACCGGCTCCATGCCGGCCTTGCCCTGCTTCTCGTCGCACAGGGCGGTATAGTACCTGCGGATGATCTCCTGCCGGGAGGCCTCACAGGCGGCCTCGTCATCGATGATGCAGTTGCCTACCATGTTCACGCCCATGTCCGTGGGAGACTTGTAGGGGCAGTGGCCCAGAATTTTCTCAAAGATGGCCACCAGCACCGGGAAGGCTTCCACGTCCCGGTTGTAGTTGACTGTGGTGACGCCGTAAGCCTCCAGATGGAAGGGGTCGATCATGTTGATGTCGTTCAAGTCGGCGGTGGCGGCCTCATAGGCCAGGTTCACCGGATGGTTTAGTGGCAGGTTCCAGATGGGGAAGGTCTCGAACTTGGCGTAGCCTGCGGTGTTGCCCCGTTCATGCTCATGATAGAGCTGACTTAGGCAGGTGGCCAGCTTCCCACTGCCGGGGCCGGGAGCGGTGACCACCACCAGGGAACGGGTGGTCTCGATATAGTCGTTCCGGCCGAAGCCCTCGGGGCTGACGATGTGGGCGGTATCGGAGGGGTAGCCGGCAATGTCGTAATGATGATAGACCCGCAGGCCCATATTTTCCAGCCGCTCCTGGAAGGCCTTTGCCAGGGACTGGCCGTGAAAGCGGGTAAGGACAACGCTGGAAACGTACAGACCAAAGCCCCGGAACACGTCCACCAGCCGGATCACGTCCCGATCGTAGGTGATGCCGAGATCCCCACGAACCTTGTTTTTCTCGATATCGTCGGCGTTGATGGCAATGACCATCTCCACCTGATCCTTGATTTGCAGCAGCATCCGGAGCTTGCTGTCAGGATGAAAGCCGGGCAGCACCCGGGAGGCGTGGTTATCGTCGTAGAGCTTGCCGCCGAATTCCAGGTACAGC
>CAYMWT010000007.1:0-22842 GCA_964394055.1 uncultured Oscillospiraceae bacterium | reverse complement strand
GCTTCCCAGCCACAGACGATTTATTCAGAGGTTCCGAAAGCATCCAAGCGGTGGAGCTCACGGTAGTAGCAAGGAGCAGAAGAATAATGCAGATTACAGGATCAAACACAAGCCTCTGAGATTTTCGTATTTCAGGGGCTTTATACATGTTTCCCCCTTCCGGAAACGGGAATGCGGATTGGGGTTGCAATCATTGGGGAATTGGTGTATACTACCATTGAGTTTGTATGCGCTGGATTCTCAGGACAAGGGGGACGCAAAATGGAAAAGAAAAAGGTCTTGTTCGTGGCAACGGTGGTCAAGACCCATATCATGCAGTTCCACCTGCCCTATCTCAGAATGTTCCATGACATGGGCTGGGAAACCGCGGTAGCGGCGAAAAACGACTATGAAGATTCTGCGGACTGCCGGATTCCGGACTGCGACCATTATTTTGACATTCCCTTCCATCGGCTCCCCTGGAAGAAAGACAACCTGACGGCTTACCGGATGCTGAAGAACATCATTGACGAAGGGAGCTTTGACCTGATCCACTGCCATACGCCCGTAGGCGCCATGATTGCCCGTCTGGCCGCCAGAGACGCCAGAAAGAAGGGCACCAGGGTAATTTATACCGCTCATGGCTTCCATTTTTTTCGGGGCGCACCGGTGCAAAATTGGCTTATTTACTATCCCGCGGAGTGGATTCTGTCCTTCCTCACCGATGACTTAATTACCATCAATAAGGAGGATTTCGCCCGGGCGAAGAAGCACCTGCATCCCAAGCGCCTGAAATACGTTCCCGGCGTGGGCATCCGGACGGGAAAATTTGTTGCGTCTTCGGCCCAGAGACAGGAAAAGCGAAGGGCACTGGGCTTCGGGGATGAGGACTTCCTGATCCTCACCGTGGCGGAAATGACGAAAAACAAGAACCACATTACGGTTTTGAACGCCCTGGCAGCCATGAGGGATACCCCGGAATTTTCCCATATCCACTACCTGATCTGCGGACGGGGAGAGCAGTGGGCTTCCCTGGAGCAGGCCGCGAAGGATTTGAAAATCGCGGATCATGTCCACTTTCTGGGCTATCGGACGGACGCCTGGTCGCTATACGGGGCCTGTGATCTGTTCGCCTTTATGACCTACCGGGAGGGTCTCCCTGTTTCCCTGATGGAGGCCATGGCCGGAGGAATGGCCATTGTCTGTACCCGGGTTCGGGGAAATACAGACCTGATTGAAGACGGTGTGTCCGGGGTATTTGTGGAGAATGATCCCCAGGCTTTGAAGGATCAGATCCTCGCCCTGTACCGGGATCCGGAGAGACGGGCTGCTCTGGGGGCTGGAGCGGCGGAGGCCGTGAAGCCCTTTGATGAAAAAACCGTTCACGAGAAAATGCGGGAAATCTATTTTGGATGATAAAAAGGAGGGACATCTATGGCGGGAACCCTGATCGTATCCCTGGACTTTGAGCTGTTTTGGGGAATGCTGGATGTGTGCCCTCTGGAAGAATATGAAGACCATGTACTGGGTGGCCGGGAGGCCATCCCCAGGCTGCTGGCTCTGTTTCAGAAATATGATATTCACGCCACCTGGGCGGCGGTTGGCTTCCTGTTTGGGAAAAGCCGGGAGGAGCTTCAGTCCTTTTTCCCGGAAGAAAAGCCCGGGTACGAAAACCGAAAGCTCAACCCCTATGATTACTTCCGGAAGGTCGGAGACAATGAGCGGGAGGCGCCCTGCTTCTATGCGCCTTCTCTTCTGAAAGAAATAGCCCGGACTCCCGGCCAGGAGATCGGAAGCCATACCTTTTCCCATTACTACTGCCGGGAAAAGGGACAGACAATTGAGGAATTTGCCGCCGACATGAAAGCGGCCCGGGCCATTGCCCAGGCCCACGGCTATGATGTCCGCAGTGTGATCCTGCCCCGGAATCAATGCGAACCGGAATATACCCAGGTTTTGCGGGAGACTGGCTTTACCGCCTACCGGGACGAGGAAAACGACTGGATTCATGAGAAGATCCACTTCCGGCCTCTGCTGCGGCTGCTCCGGCTGGCAGACGTGTACCTGCCGCTGACGGGGCAGGGAGGGTATCTGCCGAAAAACGAAAACGGCATCTGGAACCTGACCGGCTCCCGGATGTATAAGCCGATTCTGAAGCCCCTGTATTTCCTGGAGGGGCTGAAGCTCCATCGCATCAAAAAGCAGATGCTGCACGCGGCACAAAAGGGCCTGACCTTCCATCTGTGGTGGCATCCCCACAACATTGGTGTCCGGACAGAGGAGCACCTGAAGCAGCTGGAGGAGATTTTCCGCTACTTTGACCGGCTGCGGAAGGAATACGGCATGTGCAGCCGGAATATGGGAGAGGCCGCGGCGGCCTTGGACAGTGAGAGAAACGAGGACTTGTCATGAAAGTGATGCACGTCTTAAATTCCAGAATCTACTCCGGGGCGGAGAAGGTGGTCTGCCAGATCATCCATGCCTTTGGGGATACGGATGTGGAGATGGTCTATTGCAGCCCCTACAGCGACATCGTCCGGGACATGCTTCAGGAGCAGGGGGTTACCTATCTGCCTGTTGAAAAACTGACCCCAAAGCATCTGGGCCGGATCATCCGGGCGGAGAAGCCGGATCTGATCCATGCCCACGATATGCGGGCAGGGTTCATGTCCGCATTGTGCTGTGGCAGCATTCCTATGATTTCCCATATTCACAACAACGCCTATGACGCCCGGGGACTCAGTCCCAAGTCCGTTGCCTATCTGCTGGCAGGAATTCGCGCAAAGCATATTCTGTGGGTGTCCAACAGCTCCTACGAAGGGTATCTCTTCCACAGACTGTTCGCAAAGAAAAGCAGCGTATTATATAACATCATCGACAGCGATGCGATTTTCAAAAAGCTTTCTGAGGACGAGAACACCTACCGCTACGACATGATCTATGTGGGACGGCTGACCTATCAGAAGGATCCCCAGAGGCTGATGAGGCTGTGTGCCCGCTTGAAGGAACACAAGCCTGATTTGCAGGTGGCTATCGTGGGCACCGGAGAGCTTGAGGAGAAAGTGAAGGGACTGTGTCAGGAGCTGAAGCTTCAGGATACCGTCCATTTCCTGGGCTTCCAGGCCAATCCCATCAAAATGATCCACGACAGCAAGGCCATGATCCTGACCTCCCGGTGGGAGGGAACGCCCATGTGCGCCCTGGAAGCCATGGCTCTGGGTACGCCTGTGGTCAGCACGCCCTCTGACGGCATGAAGGATCTCATTGACCACAATGAGAACGGCTGCCTGGGAGAGACGGATGACGAGCTGGAAGCGAGCTTGCTGAGAATCTTTAGGGATGCGGTGTTCCGGAAGACCCTTTCGGAAAACGCTGTGAAGAAATTCCGGAAGATCAACGACACGGAAGGGTACAAAAACGCCATTGCGGATTGCTACCGCTGGGGGAGAAAATCATGAAAATTTTGCAAGTGCTTCCCTATTTCTGCTTCGGCGGGGCGGAAACCATGTGCGAAAACCTGACATACGCGTTGATTGCCCAGGGGCATACGGTTACGGTGGTCAGCCTGTACGGAGAGCACACGCCCATTTCCCGGCGGATGGAAGCATCTGGGGTGCGGATCCTGTACCTGGATAAGAAGCTGGGGCTGGATGTTTCCATGGTGCCGAAGCTTACCCGGATCATGAAAGCGGAGAAGCCGGATGTGGTGCATACCCATCTGGATGTGATCAAGTATGCCGTGGCCGCCGCCAGACTGGCCGGAGTGAAGAAATGCGTCCATACCGTCCACAATGTGGCGGACAAGGAGGCGGAGGGAAGGGCGCAGAAGCTGATCAATGGCTTTTATTTCCGTCGGGGCTGGTCGGTGCCTGTAGCGCTCAGCCCGGAGGTGCGCGCCTCCATTGTGTCCTTCTACGGCCTGAAGCCGGAGCAGGTGCCCGTTGCCTACAACGGCGTGGATCTGTCCCGGTGCCTGCCAAAGGAAAGCTACTGTGCCGGAGAAGAATTCCATATTCTGCATATTGGCCGGTTCAATGAACAGAAAAACCATGGGCTGCTTCTGAAGGTGTTTGAAACGCTTGCCCGGGAAAACCCCGGACTGTGCCTGGAGCTTATCGGTGAGGGAGAACTGCGGCCGGAGATTGAGAAGCAGGTCAAAACCATGGGCATGGAGGGCCGCGTCGCCTTCCTTGGCGCCCAATCCAATGTGTACCCCTATTTGCAAAGGGCGGATCTGTTCTTGCTGCCCTCCCGGTATGAGGGGATCCCCATGACCATTATTGAGGCCATGGGTACAGGGCTGCCCATTGTGGTGACAGCCGTGGGAGGGGTTCCGGATATGCTGGAAAACGGCGTGGATGGGTTTACTGTTCCCTGCGAGGAAGAGAAAATCGTGGAGGCCTGCCAGAACCTGATCCGGGACGAAGCCCTCCGGGAACGGCTGGGCAGAGCGGCCAGAGAACACGCTGACCGGTTTTCCGCCCAGACCATGGGAAAGCGGTATTTGGAAATCTACACAAAATGAGAAATGAGGTGGAGCCTTTGTCAGGAGAGAAAATCTCCGTGGTGGTACCGGCCTACAATACGGGAAAGTGGCTGAACCGGTGCCTGGACAGTCTGCTGAACCAGACCTATGAAAACCTGGAGATCATCGTGGTCAACGACGGCTCCACAGACGATACCAGGGAAATCCTGGATGCCCTGGAAAATCCCCGGGTGAGGGTGATCCACAAGGAAAACGGCGGGGTGACCTCCGCAAGGCTTCGGGGCGTGGCAGAGGCAGAAGGCGACTGGATCGGCTTCATGGACGGAGACGATCAGGTGGAGCCGGATATGTATGCCCGCCTCTATGAAAACGCCGCAAGGGCCGGAGCGGAGATTTCCCATTGCGGACATCAGGTTCTCTTTCCGGATGGAAGGGTAGAATACGTTCACAACTCCGGCGTCAGGCGGGAGCAGGATCATCTCCAAGGCCTCCGGGATCTGCTGGACGGGGGAGAGGTGGAGTCCAGCCTCTGTACCAAGCTTTTTCGGAAGGAGCTGTTTTCCGGACTGACCGGGTGGATGGACCCATCCATCAAAAATAACGAAGACCTGCTCATGAATTACTACCTCTTTGCCCAGGCACAGAGGGCGGTTTACGAGGACGTCTGTCCCTATCACTACATCCTTCGGGCCGGTTCCGCCTCCTATAATCAGCTCCACGAGCACAGCCTCTTTGACCCCATCCGGGTTCGGCAAAAGATTTTGGGGGCCTGTGAGCCCGACATGAGAGAGAACGCCCGGATCGCCCTGATGCGAAACTGCCTGTTCGCCTACGGGCAGCTGTCCCTGAATCCGGACAGACAATATGATGAATTCCGAAACCGCGTCCGGCAGCTGATTTTGGAGCAGAGGGTGTTCTTTCCCCTGCTCTCCAGGCGAAACCGGATCCTGGCAAATATGATCTGTACAGCACCCTGGAGCTTCCATATGGCCTACCGGCTGTATGTGAAATGCTTCCAGCGGGAAGAACAGCACTAGAAAGGAAGGCTGCCCATGGAGCCGCTGCTCAGCGTGATTGTGCCGGTATACAAGGTAGAGGCGTATTTGGAAAAATGCCTTCAATCCCTCACAGCTCAAACCTACAGCAATCTGGAAATTTTGCTGGTGGACGACGGATCTCCCGACCAAAGCGGCGCCATCTGTGACCGCTGGGCGGAACAAGACGGCCGGATCCGGGTGATCCATCAGAAAAACCAGGGGGCCGGGGCTGCCCGAAATGCGGCCCTGGATGTGGCCCAGGGGGAACTGATCGGCTTCGTGGACAGTGACGACTACCTGTCTCCTCAGATGTACGCGCACCTCTACAGCCTGATGGAAGGGGACGTGGACATTGCGGAATGCGAGATCCTGGAAACAGAGGATGACAGCTGCCCATTGGACGACGGAACCGGCGCTGAAGTCCACAGCTATTCCGGGGTGGAAGCCATGTCGCTGCACATTGAGGACACCTGGTTCCGCCAGACCCCGCCCAATAAGCTCTACCGCAGGCGGGTGCTGGAAGGGGTACACTTCCCGGTGGGAAATCTCATTGACGATGAATATGTGACCTACCGGGCCATCGGGGCCTCCCGGCGGCTGGTGCATTCCACGGCCCGGATGTATGCCTACCGGCAGCAGCCCGGCAGCGCCATGCACAAGCCCTACTCCCTGAAACGGTTGGAGGGCATTCGGGCCAAGCAGGAGCGGCTTGCCTTTCTGGAAGAAAACATGGAAGCGCTGGTTCCCCAGGCGAAAAACGATCTGCTCATGAGCTGCCTGTACGGAATGCAGGGAACCCTTCGGAATCTGACAGGAGAAGAGAAAAAGCAGGCGGAGGCGTTTCTATATGATGCCCTGGCTGCTCTGAAGGAGATTCCGGGAGACAGCAGCGGTGGAAAGCGGAGAGTGCTACTACAGTGTGTTCAGCGGTTCCCCAAGGCTACGGCCCGGATGGTGAACCTGCTGGAAGATTTGGGTATTTTCAAATAAAGGAGAAGGGCTATGGAGTTTGCCTATCCCATTACGGTGTTTACGCCCACCTATAACCGGGCTTATATATTAGAGAACCTGTACCGTTCCTTACAGCGCCAGACCTGTACGGATTTTGAGTGGCTGGTGGTGGATGACGGCTCCTCTGACGGAACGGAAGCGTTGATGGAAGCCTGGGCCAAGGAGAATAACCCCTTTCCCATCCGCTATGTGAAGCAGGAAAACGGCGGAAAATGCCGGGCTATCAACTATGGCTTAAAGCTGGCCCAGGGAAGAATGTTCTTCACGGTGGATTCCGATGACTACCTGACGGACGACGCCCTGGAAAAGATAATTTGCTGGGATAAGGAGCTGCCCCAGGATGGCGCCTACTGCGGATTCGTGGGAAATCGCGGCGTCACGGAAACAGAAACGCCCAATCGCCTATTTGAGGGGGGATACCTGGACGGTACGGCCTTTGACCGCTACGCACAGGTGGACGGAGAACGAGCCTTTGTCTTCTATACGGACATCCACAGGAAGTATCTGTATCCGGAGTTCCCTGGAGAAAAATTCATGACTGAGGCGGTCACCTGGGATCAGATGGCCAACGATGGCTACAAAATGCGTTTCTATAACGACATCATCTATATTTGGGAGTATAAGCCTGACGGCCTGACCAAGGCGGGCTACAAGGTGTTTCTGGACAATCCCAGAGGGACGGCCCTGTTCTTCCGGCAGAAAGCGGAGTATTTCCACTACCCGTTGAAAACGAAGCTTGGCATGTGGTACGGCTTTACCTGCGACGCAATGGACAGATGCACCAATCGAGAGATCGCCGAGTATATCGACATGCCCTTATTCCTGGTGGAGCCTATGAAGCAGCTTCACAACGCGATCCAATTCATTCGAAGAAAGAGGAACACAAATGGCTAATACGACACGGGAGCTTTATCACATTCACATTTCCTCCAGGCACCGGTGGCTACAGCTGAACCTGAAAGAGGTTTGGCGCTATCGGGATCTGATCTGGCTGTTTATCAAACGGGATTTTACGGTATCCTTTAAGCAGACCATTCTGGGGCCCGCCTGGATTTTCCTGACACCCCTGTTTACCAGTATTGTCCATGCCTTTGTCTTCGGCGGCATTGCGGGGATCGATACCAATGGAATTCCCACCCTGCTGTTCTATCTGTTCGGCAACGCGGTGTGGAGCTATTTTGCCAGCTGCCTGACCAGCAACGCCAATGTCTTTGCGGAAAACGCCTATGTGTTCGGTAAGGTATATTTCCCCCGGCTGACCACGCCCATCTCCAACGTGCTGTCCGCCGCCATCCGGTTCGGGGTTCAGATGTTCCTGATTGCGGGCTTCATGATTTTTTACCTGATTACCGGCGTGCTGCACCCCAATTGGACACTGTGTCTGATGCTGCCTCTGGAGCTGATCCATATGGGCATTCTGGGCATGGGCTGCGGCATCATCATTTCCAGTATGATCACAAAATACCGGGATCTGTCCATTCTGGTGGGCTTTGGCATGTCTTTGTGGATGTATGCCACCCCGGTGGTCTACCCTCTGTCCACTCTGGCAGACGGGTGGGTCAAAACAATCCTTCTGATCAATCCTGTCACATCCTCCATGGAGATGCTGCGTTTGGCCTTTCTGGGAGATGGCTCGATCTACTGGTGGGCATACGGCCTTTCCTGGGCGCTTACCATTGCTTTGGGACTGTTCGGCATCATGATCTTCAACAAGGTGGAGCGCACCTTTATGGATACGGTGTAAGGAGGGAAGCGGAATGCAGGAAGCAAACAAGGATCGGGAAATCGCCATACAGATTTCCGGTGTGAAAAAGAGATACAAGCTGGGCCAGATCGGCGGCGCGACCCTGACCGAGGACATCCAGAGCTGGTGGGCCAGGGTGCGGGGAAAGAAAGATCCCAACCTGATGGTGGGCACCGACGAGCGCCTGGTGGGCAAAACCTTTATGGCCCTCAACGGTGTGGATCTGACGGTTTACCAGGGAGAGGCCCTGGGCATCATCGGCTGCAACGGCGCGGGAAAAAGCACTCTGCTGAAGCTGCTCAGCCGGGTCACGGCTCCCACCGAGGGAGAAATCGACATCTATGGCCGGATCACCTCCATGCTGGAGGTGGGTACCGGCTTCAACGGAGAGATGACCGGCCGGGAAAACATCTATATGAACGGCGCGATCCTGGGCATGACCAAGGCGGAAATCGACGCCAAAATGGAGCAGATCATTGCCTTTTCCGAGGTGCGGGAGTTTATTGACACCCCGGTGAAGCGGTATTCCTCCGGCATGTTTGTCAAGCTGGCCTTCTCCGTGGCGGCCCACCTGGACAGTGAGATTATGATTATGGACGAGGTTCTGGCTGTGGGCGACATGGCCTTCCAGAAAAAGTGCCTGGACAAAATGTGCTCTGCCTCCACCACAGAGGGAAAAACCATTCTCTACGTTTCCCACAATATGAACACCATCCGCCAGCTGTGCGACCGGTGCGTGGTGCTGGACAAGGGTAAGATCATTTTTGACGGGGATGTGGAAGAGGCCATTGAGATCTATGCCAAGAACGCCAACGACCAGTGGACAGAGGGACAGACGGAGTTCGAGCTGACCAATACCACCAACCGCTCTGAGTTCTCCTCAGGGAAGGCCCGGATGCTTCACCTGAAGCTGCTGGACAAGGAAAGCGCCATGTATGAATCCAGTGAACCCATCCGGTTCCGGATGCGGATTCAGACGGAGAAGAATTTTGATGACCTTCATCTGCGGATGGAATTCCGGTTCGGGGACGAGACACCTGTGGGAACCATGCCCGATGTGCTGCTGGGACAGTGCAAGGCAGGGCAGATCTATGAGTATGAGGTGGAAGCCCTGCCGGTGGGCCTGACCAACGGAAGATACCGGGTGGATATGGTGCTGTTTGAACGGGACGACTTCGGAAACAGCTTTGACCACGATCTGGTGCTGCCTGCCTTCGTGTTCGAGGTTCGGGAGCCGGAAAAGGTGGTCTGGAACAACAAGCACTGGGGCCATATTCGCTTCCCGGAGGCGACGGTTCATCTGTGCCATGCGGAGGAGGGAGAACAGTGAAAAAAATCAAGATCGTATTTATCATGTACTGGCTGGTCTGCGGCGGCGCGGAGCAGGCACTGTATGATCTGATCTCCCTGCTGGACAAGGATAAATTTGACATCACCATTTTCGTGGAGCACGACACCGGCGCATGGCGGGACAAGTTCATGAATTCGGGAGTGCGGGTCATTTTCGACTATTCCTGCCGTCAGCCTACCTGGAACCCGGTGAAAAAATTCGGCAATTTCATCAAAAAGGAAAAGGTGAAGCAGGCCTGGACCCAGGAAGGCCGGGGCATGATGGATGTGTGTTGTCCCGACGCGGATATCATTGTATCCTACTCCACCTGGGACAGCAATGAGATCGCCTTTTCCCAAAATGCCAAGTCTGTACTGTATGTCCACGGAGACATTTCCACCAATGAAAATTACCGCAATACCATCCTGAAGCAGCTGGAGCAGCTGCCCAGATACAAAAAAATCGTCTGCGTGTCCCAGGTGGCGGCGGAGGCCTTCCGTACCGTTACCGGAATTCGGGATACTGTGGAGATGCACTATAATCCCCTGAACAGCAGCCATGTAAAGCAGCTTGCGGAGGAGACGGTCTCCCTTCCCACAGACGAGCCCCTGATCTGCGCCGTGGGACGGCTGGCGGAGGAAAAAGGCTTTGACCGCCTTGTATACATTCACAGAAGACTTTTAGATCAGGGCATCCGGCATAAGCTGGTGCTGGTGGGAGACGGAGAGGATCGGGCGCTGATCGAGCGGATGGTGAAAACCACCGGCACCCAGGACAGCGTCATTCTGGCAGGCTATCAGGAAAACCCCTATCCCTATATGCGGCAGTGTAAATTCCTGGTCAACTCCTCCTATACGGAGGGACTTCCGGTGATCGCCATGGAGGCCCTGTGCCTGGGTGTGCCCATTGTGGCCCCGGTGCCCTCGGTGCGGGAGGCCTTCGGCGAGGAGTTCTGCGGCCTGATTACGGAAAACGATACCCCCAGTCTGGAAGCGGGGATCCGGCGGATGCTCACGGATGAGGAACTATACAACCGGGCCAAGGCCGGCGCGGAGCGCCGCAGCGCTTACTTTGACGGGAAGCGCATGGTGCGGGAGATCGAGGACATGTTTGAAGGTCTGATGAAGGAATAAACCGTCCGAAATGAAGGAGGCAGAAGCATGAAGAAGATAAAAGTGGTGTTTGTCCACTATGAGCTGGTCTGCGGCGGTGCGGAACAGGCCCTGTTTGACCTGGTAAATCTGCTGGATAAGGAAAAATTTGAGGTTTCTGTCTTTGTGCAGCGGCCCGGCGGCGCCTGGGAGCAAAAATTCCTGGATGCCGGTATTCAGCTGGTCTATGACTATTCCTGCCGTCAGCCCACCTGGAACCCGGTGAAAAAGCTGGGGAATTTCCGGAAGAAAATGATGGTAAAAAAAGCGCTTCATAACGGCGGCGCGGGCCTGCTGGATATCTGCTGCCCGGGAGCGGACATTGTGGTGGACAATTCCGCCTGGGACTATCCGGAGATCAGCTTCCCCAAGGGAGCGAAAACCGTCAAATACATCCACTGTGACCCAGCCTCCGACCCGGGCTGGCGGAAGATGGTGGTGGAGGAGCAGGAATGGCTCAGCCGGTTTGACCGGATCGTCTGCGTTTCCAAAATGGTGGAGACATCCTTTGTAGCCATCACCGGCAGAACGGAGGGCGTGGAAATGCACCACAATCCCATCAACAGCGGCGTGGTGCAGAGCAAGGCCATGGAGCCGGTAACCCTTCCCCAGGATGCGCCCCTGCTGTGCGCCGTGGGACGGCTGTGCAAGCAGAAGAGCTTTGAGCGGCTGCTGGTGATTCACCGGCACCTGCTGGACGAGGGCATCCGGCACAACCTGGTGATCGTGGGAGACGGGCCTGACCGGGAGTTCCTGGAGCGCCTGATCGTGACGTTGGGCATTCAGAACAGTGTGATCCTGGCAGGCTATCAGTCCAATCCCTATCCCTATATGAAGGCGGCAAAGTTCGTGGTCAACTCCTCTCTGGCGGAAGGACTGCCGGTGATCGCCATGGAAGCGCTGTGCCTGGGAGTTCCGGTGGTTGCGCCCATTCCCTCGGTGGCGGAGGCCTTCGGTGAGGAGGGCTGCGGCCTGATTACGGAAAACAACATGGAAAGCCTGGAGGCGGGTGTCAGAAAGATGCTGACAGACGAGGCCTTTTACCTATCCTGCAAGGAAGCGGCTCAGCGCCGCAGCGCGTTCTTTGACGGAAAGCGGATGGTGCGGGAGATCGAGCAGATGCTTCTGGACTGCCTGAATTGAGTACCGGAAGGGTTTTATGAAGGAGAATCTATGGCAAAGATCAGTGTGATCGTGGCGGTTTATAAAATGCCCCAGTATCTGCCCAGGTGCATTGAAGGGATTTTAAACCAGACCTTTGAAGACCTGGAGCTGATCCTGGTGGACGATGGCAGTCCCGATGAATGCGGGGCCATCTGCGACGGCTACGCCGCCAAAGACAGCCGGGTGCATGTGATCCACAAGGAAAACGCCGGGGTCTGCGCAGCCAGAAATACAGGCCTGGACTGGGTGTATGATAACAGTGACAGCCAGTGGATTTTCTTCCATGATAACGATGACTGGATTCATCCGGAAACCCTGGAACGGCTGCTGAAGGCCAATGAGAAATGCGGTACCAGCATCAGCGTCTGCGGCTACCAGGAGACCACAGGGGAGAATCCCCACATTTCCGAAGCGCTTTTGGAGCCGGTGCTCTGGATGCCCGGGGACTTTTATCAGCAGCATTTTGTGAACGCTACCGTGTGCTGGGGAAAGCTGTACCATAAAAGCGTCTTTGAAGGGAAGCGATATCCGCCGGGAAAGTATATTGAGGATGAATTTCTGACCTATCGGCTGCTGTTTTCCCAGGAGAAAATTGCGGTGATCCCGGCGGCGCTGTACGCCTATTTTGTGAACCCGGCTGGGATCTCTAAGAAAACCTGGCAGCCCAAGCGGCTGGACGCTTGGGAGGCCTATGACCAGCAGATCGCTTTTTTCACGGAACGGGGAGAGGAAGACCTGGTAAAATTCCGCCTGCGGGAATACATGGAAAGCGGAAAGAAGAACCTGACAGCTGCCAGAGAAGCGCCCAACGCCGGGGAATTGCAGCCGGTCATCCGCGACATGAAGAAAAGACTCCGCCCTGTGATCCGGAAGGCCTGGCACCATGATTGCATTGATTTTTGGGTTGACTACGATTTCCTGTATGAAATCTCGCCCCTGAAGACCTGGGCCTATCGGTTCTGGCTGGATCGGATCAGGAGGGGAAAAGATGCCTGAGATCAGTGTGATTGTGCCGGTATATCGGGCGGAGGCCTATCTTCCTGCCTGCATTGACAGCATCCTGAATCAAACCTATGGGAACTTTGAGCTGATTCTGGTGGACGATGGCAGCCCCGACAGCTGCGGCCAAATCTGCGAGGAATACGCCGCCAGGGACAGCCGCATCCGCGTTCTCCACCAGGAGAACCAGGGCCAGGCAGCAGCCCGAAACCATGCTGTGGAGACCGCTCAGGGAAGGTGGCTGTGCTTTGTGGACAGCGACGACCTGATTCATCCCAGGATGATGGAATGCCTGTACAGTCAGGTGAAGGAGGGAAAAGCTTCCGTCAGCATGTGCCATATGCTGGAAGCGGAGAGCCTGCCCGAGGACTTCCAAAAGGACAGGGAGATTTCCTTTACAGCTCATACCATGGACGAGGAGACCCTGACCCAAATGTTTGACCGGGGAGACTATCCCGGCTGGGTGGCCTGCGCCAAGCTGATCCCCAAGGCTTTGGTGGAAGGCTATCCCTTTTGCCCCGGACGGGTATATGAAGACAATGAGGCGGTATGCCGCTGGATCTGCCAGGGCAAGACCCTGGCTGTAACGGCGGAACAGCTGTATTTTTACAGAACCAACCCCATCAGCACCACCCAATCCGGCTTCAGCAGCAAGAAGCTGGACTATCTCTGGGCACTGGACAGCATAGTCCATTTTTACCGGGAGCTGGGATATGAAAGAATGGTGGCGCGGTTTTCCGGGCTGTACGCAGAGGCGGCAGCAGGATTCTACCGGGTGACCCGGTGGGAGCTGGGAAAAAAAGCAGAAGCGAAAAACATCCTTTGTGGGGTGAGAAAGCTCTACGGAAGGGAGAAATTCCCGCTGACTACCCCTCAGCAGGAAGACCTTTTGGATGCCATCCATCCAAAGCTCATTAAGCTGTACTGGCCTGTGGCGGGTGCGGCACGCACCCTTCGGAAGGAAGGCCTTCGGGGAGTTCTGAAAAAGATAGGATCCAAATTTCGAAAGGAGAATCGGGCATGAGCATTCCCAAGATCATCCATTATTGCTGGTTCGGCGGAAAGCCCAAGCCGCCTCTGGCGGAAAAATGCCTGAAAAGCTGGAAGAAATTCTGCCCGGATTACCAGATCCTGGAGTGGAACGAGAATAATTTCGATATTGCCACAGCGCCGCTGTATGTGCGGCAGGCCTATGAGGCGGGACGTTGGGCGTTTGTTACGGATTACGTTCGGCTGAAAGCGCTGACAGAAATGGGCGGCATCTACATGGACACGGACGTGGAGGTGGTAAAGCCCTTTACCCCCTATCTGCATCATCAGGGCTTTGCCGGATTCGAAAGTCCAAGCCGGATCCAGACCGGTCTGCTGGCATGCGAGAAGGATTTCCCACTGTTCCGGGAATTCCTCAGCTATTATGATACCGCCTCCTACTATAACCCCGATGGCACGGAGAACATCACCACCAACGTGGAGGTGCTGACAGCTCTGTGCGAAAAGTATGGTTTTCAGCCAAACGATACCTTCCAGGTGATCCAGGGCTTTGCCATCTACCCGAGAGAATACTTCTGTCCCGTGGATTTTGACACGGAGAAGCTCCACAGAACCCGGAAAACCGTGGTGATCCATTGGTTCGCCGCTTCCTGGCACACCCAGGAGGAGATGGACGAGATCAAGGCGGAACGGCTTCAGCAGAAAAGGGAAAAGCAAAGTCAGCGGCGGGTCGCCATTGGCCACGCCCTGTTGGGAGAGAGAGGCTATGAAAAGCTGAAATCCCTGATCAAACGGTAAGGGAGGGAGTTCCATGCCCAAAATCAGTGTGATCGTTCCGGTGTACAAGGTGGAAGCCTATCTGAGCCGGTGCGTGGACAGCATCCTCAGTCAGACCTACCGGGACTTTGAGCTGATCCTGGTGGATGACGGCAGCCCGGATCGATGCGGGGCACTATGTGAAGACTACGCCGCTCAGGACAGCCGGATCCATGTGATCCACCAGGAAAACGGCGGCCTGTCCGCGGCGAGAAACAGCGGCATTGACTGGGCCTTTGCGTGTAGTGACAGCCGGTATCTGGCCTTCGTGGACAGCGACGACTATGTTGCGCCGGAATATCTGGAAAGGCTATATGACGCGGCGGAGAAAACCGGCTGCGCCATCAGCGTCTGCGGCATCGTCAGGACAACAGGCGAGCCACTGCCGGAACCGGAGGAGGAAGCACCTCAGGTTATGGAGGCGGAGGATTACTATTGCAGCGAGAAAATCCATGAAGGCGTAACCATGGTTGCCTGTAATAAGCTGTATGCCCGCGCTCTGTTCCAAACCCTCCGTTACCCCAAGGGTAAGCTTCATGAGGATGAGTTCACCACCTACAAGGCGGTGTATCAGGCGGGAAAGGTTGCGGTGCTCACCGCGCCTATGTACGGATATTTTCAGAATGCGGCGGGAATTATGCAGGCGAAATGGGATCCCCGGCGGATCCATGCTCTGGAAGCGGTGGAGGAGCAGATGGCCTTTGCCAAAAGGGAAAGCCATCCCAGGCTTCTGAGAAAGGCGATCGAGCAGTATATTTTCACTGCGGACGCCCAGCTGGAGCAGGCATTGGCAGACCCCAGGTACCGTTCCTATGGGAAGCTGCTGCGAAAGAAGCTGCGTTGGGGCCTGAAGCAGGGAAGGAAAAGCGGAACCTTCCCCTGGAGCAAGGATTCCGCATGGTTCTATGAAAAGGCCTATCCCCTGAAGCCCTTCTGGTGGCTGTACAGCAAAGTGAGGAAAGCATGAAGAATTGTATCTCTGTGATCGTGCCGGTGTATAACGTGGCGGCGTATCTGCCCCAGGCGATGGACAGCATCCTTTCCCAGGACTATGAATGCCTGGAAGTGATCCTCATTGACGACGGCTCCACCGATGCTTCCGGGGCCATCTGCGACAGGTACGACCGGGAGGATTCCCGGGTTCGGGTGATCCACAGAAAAAACGGAGGCGCGGCTGCGGCGAAAAACACCGGCCTTGCCATTGCCACGGGGGAGTACCTGAGCTTTGTGGACAGCGACGACTATCTGGAACCGGGGGCCTACCGCTATATGCTGAAGACCCTTCAGGAGACGGAGGCGGACGCGGGAGAATTTTCCTTCCGGGACGTGTATCGGAACCGGACAGAGAATCAAATTTTGTATCCGGAACGGAGGATCCTGACCGGACAGGAATACCTGATCCGCTATACCGAAAGCTGGAGCGGCGCGCTGCTGTGGAATAAGCTGTATAAACGGCGGCTGTTTGACGGGGTATTCTTCGAGGAAGGGCACAAGATCGACGACGAATACTTTACCTACCAGGGGTTTTTCCGGGCAAATCGGATGGCCTGTGACAGTGGGATCGTCTACAATTACCGCCGCAGGGCCTCCAGCGTCATGCTTTCGACCACCGCCGGGGCCCAGCGCTCCCTTGACCGGATCGATGCCATAAGTAAGCGCCGGGAAAAGGTGGCGGAGGTCTGCCCGGAGCTGCAAAGGGTTTTTGATACGGATTATGTAAACGCCCTCATTTATATGACTCAGTATCCCAGCAACACACCGGAGAGCATTGCCATGCTGAAGCGGAAGCTGAGGCAGTACCTTTTCCAGCGGGGCAACACCTTTCCGCCCAAGCGCTTTTGGCGGGGAATTGGGGAGCTGCTGCTGACACCCGATGAAAAGCTGCTGGAAAAGTACAAAAAAGAGGAAGAAAGGGAAGACCCGGAATCTTATTTCCCATAAGGTAAAATAGAACCTGAAAAAACACGGACGTTCCAGTGGAGCGTCCGTGTTTTTTCGGCGGCAAGCAAGTGTCCACCGGACACTTGCATTGGATGGTTCGAATCTCGATACTCGTGGGAAATAAAAAAGCTGAAAGAGCAAATGCTCTTTCAGGTTTCTTGACCCGAGTGTCGAGATTCGGTACATTTTGATTCCTGTGGAATCAAAATTAAGGAGTTGCCGCCGTTTTCCGGTGGCAAGCAAGTGTCCACCGGACACTTGCATTTAATGGTTCGAATCTCGATACTCGTGGGAAATAAAAAAGCTGAAAGAGCAAATGCTCTTTCAGCTTTTTTGGTCCGAGTGTCGAGATTCGAACTCGAGGCCTCTTGAACCCCATTCAAGCGCGATACCAAACTTCGCCACACCCGGATATTTACTTTCTGTCTCCTGACAGCTTGGATATAATAACATACCTTGCCGAAAAAAGCAAGTGTTATTTTTAGAAATTTTGAAAAATTTTTAGAGGGCTCCGCGAACCGGATGTTTCTTTGGTTCGCGGAGCCTGATTTTTCCTTAGGACTCCCTGGGCTTGCAGAAATAGGTGCCAAAACCGGACAGACATACCTTCTCCGGATGCTCCAAACGGGCGACCTCCGCCGACAGGCTTATGAGACTGTGGGTTATGGAAACAACATGCACCTTAACCAGCACCGTTTCCTCAGGAATCAAAGGACGGTGATAGTTCACCGACAGCTGCACCGCAGGCGCCATTCCCTCACTGGGTTTCACGCAACAGGCAATGACACCCATGGCCTGATCCAAAATGGTGGCGCCGATTCCGCCATGGAGGGTACCGGCAAAATTACGCATCCATGGTTCTGTTTTGCAGGACATGGTGCATATCTTTTCTTCCTCGTCGTAGGAAATCAAATGAAATTGCAGAATATCCCCGATAGAACCGGGAGCGGCTCCGGAAACAGCGGCAATTCGCTCCCGGATCCTTTCCTCCATCTTATTCCCCACGTTCGCTGCTGACGACCTTTCCGATGTTCCACAGATGGGCCACCGCCCGTTCGGCTTCTGCCTTTTCCGCTTCGTTGCTGTACTCCAGATAAACGGTGTGGGCGCTGCAATCACAGCATTCCACCTGTACGCTCCAACCACCATCATGGGTGATGATGCCCGCGCCCCGGCAGATGGGGCATTCCTCTAACTCCAATAATTCATCCATGTTTCTCTTCTCCTTATCGAAATACAGTTTCAGTGGTATCATATAGCTCGATCCGCTGGCAGCGTACAAAGTCCGGTCTTAATTCCGGCAGGTACCTGTCAATGGCGGCGCTGAGCTGCATGGGATTTAAGGTGGGATTCTGACAGCAGCCCAGAAGCTCCAGCCGCAGCTCTTGGCTGCTGACCTGGGAAAGGGATAGTCGGCGGATCATGGGGATCAGATCCTGCTGGGTCGTGCCGTTTCTGTTTGTCTTTTCCACGGTCACGCTCTCCCGGGCAAACAGGGCAGCGATGGCCTCCCTGGCATTTTCCGGAACGCCCCGGTCATATTCCAGGGTGACAAAGGACTTAAGCAGGCTGAGATTCTTCAGCTTTTGACCGTCGGAGTAGATTTTCAAAATCCGAACGCCGCTGACCAGGCAGCGGTTTAACCGCTCGGTCATTTCCTCCATGGGAGGGCACTGGCCTTCCAGATCGAAGTCCAGAAGCTCACAGCGGCTTTCCACGCCCAGGCTCAGGGGCAGCGCAATGGATACGGAGGGACGGGGATTGAAGCCGTGGGTGTGGGTCAGGGGCAGTCCCGCACGCTGGAAGGCCCGCTGCATGAGCCGCATGAGATCCAGATGGGAGATGTAGACGGCAGAGCCAGTCTTTTCAAATAAGGCTCTAGGCATCACAGGCCACCTCCTTCAGAAGGCAGTTGGCGCCGCATCCGGCACAGCCATGGCGGCAGTCCGGGGTCACTGTCTCCTGGTAGGCCCGCTTCCGTTCCAGCCTCAGGAATTTCTTGGTGACGCCCACATCGATGATGTCCCAGGGAAGCAGCTCCTCCTCGCCATAGCCTCGTGTGGTGTAATGGTCCATATCCACGCCGCATTTTTGGAAGGCGTCCAGCCAGAGGTCATACCGGAAATACTCGTCCCAGCCGTCCAGCCTGGCCCCGTTTTTCACGGCTTCCTCGATCACCGGCCCAAGACGACGGTCACCCCGGGCAAAGACAGCCTCCAACCGGCTCAGATCCGGGCTGTGGTAGTCGTACTCGATGGATTTGGAATAGAAGTGGGACTTTAACAGCTTACACCGGCGCAGGTATTCCTCCGGGGTGATCTGCTGCTCCCACTGGAAGGGGGTATGGGGCTTGGGCACGAAATAGGCGGTCGCCACATGCACCCGCAGGCCGCGCTTCTTGTTGACGGCGTGACTTTGCCAGGTCTTGATGACCTTGTACACCAGGTCGGCGATGCCCAAAACGTCCTCGTCGGTTTCCGTGGGCAGGCCCAGCATGAAGTAGAGCTTCACATTGTTCCAGCCCCCGGAGAAGGCTCTGGCGCAGGTATTCAGGATTTCGTCCTCGGTCAGGTTCTTGTTGATCACATCCCGCAGCCGCTGGGTACCGGCCTCCGGGGCGAAGGTCAGGCCGCTCTTCCGGAGGGTTTGCAGCTTCTCCATCAGCTCCTGGGAGAAGTTGTCCGCCCGAAGAGAGGGGACGGAGAGGTTCACCCGATTCCGGACGCAGTAGGGGATGAGCAGATCCGTCAGCTCCTTCAGTCCCCGGTAGTCCGAGGTGGAGAGACTGGATACGGTGAGCTCATTGATGCCGGAGCGCCCCAGGGTTTCCACTGCCTGACGGTAGAGCACCTCCGGGCTTTTCTTCCGCACAGGGCGGCAGGAGAAGCCTGCCTGACAGAACCGGCAGCCCCGGATACAGCCCCGAAAGGCCTCCAGATTGGCCCGGTCATGGACAATCTCCGTGGATGGGACAATCATTTCTGTGGGGAAATAGGCACTGTCCAGATCCTCCACGATCCGCTTTTGGATGGTTTCCGGTGCGCCCTCCTGGGGGATCACGGCGGAAAGGGTGCCGTCCTCGTGATATTCATGGCGGTAGAAGCTGGGCACATACACCCCGGGAATTTTGGAAACCGCCCGGAGGAATTGATCCTTGCTCCAATCCTCCGCCTTGGCCCTGTCATACAGGGAGACGATCTCCACGGTGCTGTCCTCACCCTCGCCCAGGGAGAAGAAGTCGATAAAGTCCGCGAGAGGCTCCGGGTTGAAGGCGCAGACGCCTCCGGCAAAGACCATATTCTTTAGCCCCGGACGATCCTTTGCGTGGAGGGGAATGCCTGCCAGGCTCAGCATGTTCAGGATGTTGGAGTAAGACATTTCATAGCCGATGGTGAAGGCAATCATGTCATGCTCCCGGATGGGCTGCTGGCTTTCCAGTGCCCACAGGGGCAGGCTGTTTGCCCGCATGGCTGCTTCCATATCCCCCCAGGGCGCGAATACCCGCTCGCACCAGACGCCCTCCATCCGGTTCATGACACCGTAGAGAATGCGCAACCCTAAGTTGGACATGCCGATTTCATAGGTATCGGGGAAGCAGAAGGCAATGCGCACCCGGACGTCCTTGGGATCCTTTTTGATTTCGCCCCATTCTCCGCCGGTGTAGCGGGCAGGCTTCTGCACCGATAGGAGGAGGCGTTGTTTCAGGTCGGTCATAGTGTTACCTCTTAGAAATTGGTAGCCCTATTGTACCCCGATTTGACCATGTTTGCAAGGCTTTTTTCGCAAGAAAGCGTTTATCAGCAGGATCATTAAAAGAAAAATGGGGAAAAACCCAAGAGAAAGGAAAAATGTGCCATAAATACAGACAGCAGTCATCAATGTGAAGATGATCCGGGTAATCCATCTCCCAATTGCTTCGGCCTTTTTGGGAAAGATCGTGGTGAGCAGGCACATCATGGCCCGTCCGCCGTCCAGGGGATAGACGGGGAGCAGGTTGAATAGCCCCTGAGCCGCCCCACACAGAGCCAGCATGGGAAAGTGGTGACAGAGGGTGAGCAGGAGCAGACTTCCTGTCGGCCCTGCCATCGCACACAAAAGCTCAGGGATGCCGCCATTCAGATCGGTTTCGATCACAGCGCCGCCCAGACCCAGCCGGATCCCCAGCACCCGATATCCGCAAAGAAGGATGATTAGAATGTGGAAGCCCTCGTGAACAAGCGCGGCCAGCGCGGCGGCACACAACCAGGGCAGGGGAACCAGCAGAAGCAGCAGGGCAGCCAGAAGAAAGGCCCAAGGCTCAACCGAGATGGAGGCCCGCACCCTGAATCACCTGAAGGCAGAAATCCGCAAAGGCATCGGAAAAGGATTGACCGGTTTTCAGAGCGGAGGTCAGGTCCTGAATGGCCGCGGCCGTAACGGCGGCGTCGCCCGGGAGGAGGAGCTGCTGAAAAACCTGGAAGCCCTGGCGCCAATTGTATCCGATTAAAAAAAGGAAAAGCAGAAAAAAGAGCAGGGTAAGCGGAAAAATACGGGAGGAACGTTTCTTTTGCTTCTGGGGTTTGCAGTCTTGGGAGTACGCTATCCGATAAGCCATGGTATCACCTCAGACAAGGGTATGCGGTTTGGCGGGAAAAGAGAAGTCATAGAATTGGGGATTTTAGTGGTTGACAGAAGGGGATTTACCGATTATAATATATGAGATTTCGGGGTGTGGCGAAGCTTGGTATCGCGCTTGGTTCGGGTCCAAGAGACCTCGGGTTCGAATCCCGACACTCCGACCAAGAAATCCACCGTTTTTGCAGCTTAAAAGCTGCAAAAACGGTGGATTCCTTCTGTATTAGGCTGAAAGTGAACCAAATAAATCGCCCCCCGGTTTGGGTCAGGTACACGGAGAAATCCGCTTTTGACCCAGATATGACCCAAACGGGAGTGGTTTTGAGAACCGTCGAAAATATGTGCGGTTTAAAATGTTCGGAAAACTCCGTTTATCAAAAGGGATCCCGGTGCTGTCCTGGCACCGGGATTTTGGGGCTTTGAGAGCATATTTGTTTCTTCATATTGTTAGTTACTGCTTGGCGATAGGTTGTCTACTCGCCAGGCGGCACTGGAAGGTATGAATTGATAAAGGCGGAATCAATCGTCTGCGGCTTATCCAAAGCGCACTTCCCAGTGTTCTTCGGCAATGGCAACGGTTACACCATTGCGGGCAGTCTTTTTCACCAGCAGCTTTTCTGCGCTCACCATGGCGGCCCGCTCACACACATTGTCAACCCCGGTTACCTGGTACACAAATTGGGAGGACGTGAAGACCCCGGGCACTTGGAGAAGCTGCGTGCTGCTATAAAACTTTACAGGCAAATTCCAAGCCTTGCAGAAGGCAAGAAGCCCCGGTTCATTTGCTTTCAAGTCAATAGAGGCAGCGCACTTGATGGCCCGGTGGTGGATGTTGTGTTCTTTCAACACTTGCTCCACCGCAGCCGTGATGTCCTCGGCAGACGTACCCCGGCGGCAGCCCAGCCCTAAATGCAGCACCGGCGGGACTAACAGCAGGGTCTCGTCAAAAGGCTTCTTCTGATAGCAGGAAATACAGATGCCGATAGGCCCGTTGTCGGCGCCTACGGTTCCATTGGGCAGTTCCGTCACAATGGGGGCATCCGCAGTCAAAGCCACGGGGCGCTCCAGTATGTCTGCTGAAACCTCCTTGGCAGCATTCAGGTCAGCAATGAACAGCCCCTCCCGGACAGCCCAGGCATCCACGGAAAATTTCTTGTGGATATCTGTGGCTGTGGTGATCACAGGTGTGGCACCCAAATGGGCGGCAAGGGCCAAGGCCAGATCATTTCCGCCCCCGATATGTCCGGATAGCAGCGGCACCACAAAGCCCGCCAGCTCGTCAACGGCAATCACGGCAGGGTCTGTCAGCTTGCTTTTTACATGGGGTGCGATCTCCCGCACCGCAATCCCCACGCTGCCCACAAACACCATGGCGTCTGCCCACTGGAACAGAGGACCGTAAAAGTCGGCGCTGGGCTTTTCCAGCGTACCGAATCCCGGCTCTTCGAAGCGCACCATAGTAAAGGCTCTGATTTCGCTGCCATGGAAAAATTCCATTACCCGGCGTGCTGTTTTGCAGCCCTGACGGCTGTAGGCGAATATGGCCGCCTTCACTTGCTGGCCTCCCGATACTCCGTGGA
>CAYMWT010000006.1:0-23891 GCA_964394055.1 uncultured Oscillospiraceae bacterium | reverse complement strand
GGTATCAAACACCGGAATATTCGGGACTTCCTTCTGGCAGAGGAGTGGAATTGATGACTAAGGATGATATTCTTCAAATAGAACGGGAGCGTGACTATGAACACAGACTTCCGGATTACCTCCAACACGATTTGGACGCCTATAAGGATGGATTGAAATCCCATAGCGGGCTGTTAGATTGCTTATGGGGTGAACTCTACGGCAGCATCAACATGGCTGAAATTAGTGATGGAATCATTACACCTGAACACGCAGACTATCTGCGGAAGAAGTATCTATATGGAGCAGGGGAATAATTGATTTAACGATTTGCGTATCCATTTCCATTGTGTAAGTAAAGATATTTGATAGAAGCCTTGCACGCATTTTGCACGCATCTGTATAGAATGGATGGAAATATACAAAAAATACGCCTGGTTTTCAGTAAACCAAGCGAAATATACGCAGAAATTCAAATGAGGATAATTGGAAATCGTGTATACCCCAAAAGGGTATCGAGGGTTCAAATCCCTCCTTCTCCGCCATAAAAAGTTCCAAAAAACGTCACAATTTTGACGTTTTCGGGAACTTTTTTACAAAAATGAAAGATTAGATTTTTCCATAATCGTGTATTCATTTTTTCTTAATCTGGAAGCCAAAATCGTATATCACTACGTCGTGTCGAACCAAAAAATTTCAAACTTTATGGGAGGATTTAAAAAAGCTGAAAAAAGAAAACGTCTAAAGGGTGAATCAAGAAGGCCAGGTAACTAATCATCGGCTGCATAGTGAGTTCAGGGACTATTAAAGTTTTGCAAAAAACAATTAGAAAGAATCTGCGGTTCAGAGGTCTAAGAAGCTGACTGCGGATGGCGTGTATCAGGAAGAAACGTACAGCGATTTGTGAGAGCAAGCATTCATCTTGATTTCTTCACGCCCCAGTGATATACTTAAAGCAGGTAAGGCTGTGTAGAGATACCCTGTCCGCGTACGGTAGCCGTTCGGAACTTTGCATACATCGCTGTAGTGAGCAGTAGGCAACGTCTATTGACGGAATGTTGATGGTTAGTATTCTGAGATGGCGGTCGAGATACAAAGTCCCTCCTTTGGATATAGTTGGCAGCACAAGACTGTAATGAATACTAATCATAAAAGGTGAGACGGCACGCTACTTATATGATTTGGACAATGAATTGTTAAGAAATGGGATAGGAAAGAGGATTCTCAGCTTGGGTGTCCCGCGACACCCTGATTTGACCCTTGATAATTTCCTCGTTGAGTTTATGATGTTGTCGGAAATGGTTTGATGTGATTTACGTGGTGAAGTGAGGAGAAATAAGAATGAACATTGTATTTCTATTTGGCTCCATAAATATTTTGGGTGGAGCTGAAAGAAGACTTATTCGAGTGTACAACGAGATTTATGCAGAAAACAAAGATATAAAGTGCGATGTTATTGTTCGCAGGTGCGATAAAAATACGGCTTTGAAAATGTTTATGCAAGCCGATTGCAATGTGGAAAATCTAAACAAAATTCAGGCGTTTGAGAGTCGACTGAAAAGCTTGCTGTATATGTTGTTTTCACCATATAAGACTGTCCATTTTTTTGGCGCAAATAAATTTAATCTGCTGTTGCAGTTGATTTGTAAGCTAAGCAATAAAAAAACTATTTATACTGTTTGCAACTATAAAGAAGCATATAATTGCCACACCCCAAGGCACATGTTACTTACGAAGCTTCAGCTTCGCTTGGCAGATCACGTCGATTTGCTATATCCAGCGGGAGTAGATTTTATTTCTCGCTATGTTAAAGAGGGCAGGCTAACCGTAACACCGGGAACGTTTACGGATCTGGAGCTTTTCATGCCGCAGGAAAAGGCGCAGACCATCGTTTATGCTGCGGCGAGATTGGAGGATACGAAAAATCCTATCCTTTTTATCGAGAGTATAAATGAATGCGCAGACGCAATTCGTGCGGCAGGGTATCAGGTGATCTTACTGGGGCAAGGAAAGTATGAGGAGTATCTTCAAAATTACGTAAAGGATCATAATCTGACGGATATTGTACATCTGGCCGGTTACGATAAAACCAGCAAGTATATGCCAACAGCGAATGTGTTCTTTTCTACGCAGGTGCTTGAAAATTATCCGTCTCAGAGCCTGGCGGAGGCTGTGGCCTGCGGGTGCTATGCGATAATCACTGACGTGGGGGATAGCCGAAGGTGCGCCAATGAATCCTTTGCGGCGTTTGTGAAGCCTGACAAAATGGCTTTGTCTCAAGCGCTTGTTGAATATTTGGAAATGAGCGAGCAAAAAAAGAGGGCAATCGTTGAGAAAGCGAGAGCGTTTGCCGAGGCCCATTATTCGATAGAAGAAAGTAAAAAGTATTATTTGAAGATTTTGAGAGATTTGAGCACCCCATCATAGACTGGATGCGGCTTAATATGAATTACATAATTGGGGAGATGATAAGAAATTGAGATATGCACTAATCGGCTGTGGAAGAATTTCTCCTCACCACATTATGGCCGCCAGGAATAATCGGTTGGAGATTGTTGCTGTCTGCGATATTGACCCGAAAAAGCTGGAAAAGACGGCTGCACAGTTAGAGCATGTGCATCCCTACACAGATTATAAAACGATGCTGGAGAATGAAAGCCCCGACCTGGTGGCAATCGCCACGGAGAGCGGAAAGCATGCCCGAATTGCCTTGGACTGCATTCGGGCCGGCTGTCATGTGATTATTGAAAAGCCTATCGCTTTATCCATTGAGGACGCAAATCAAATTATTCAGCTTGCAAAGCAAAAGGGCGTTCTGGTCTGTGTCAACCACCAGAATCGTTTTAACAAATCGGTCCAATATGTTCATAGTGCAATTATGGAGGGGCGATTTGGCAGACTTCTTCACGGAAGCTCCCGAATTTTCTGGAACAGGAATCAGGATTATTATAAGCAGGCATCCTGGCGGGGAACCTGGGAGCAGGACGGAGGCGCACTGATGAACCAGTGCATCCACAATATTGATTTGCTGTGCTGGCTCATGGGCAGCGAAGCCATGGAGGTCTTTGCCTATACCGATAATCTGAAGCATCCGTATATCGAGGCAGAAGATTTGGGCGTGGCTCTGGTGAAGTTTCGGAACGGCGCCTATGGCGTCATCGAAGGGACGACCAATGTATATTCTGAAAATCTGGAGGAGAGCCTGACCCTGCTGGGTGAAACGGCAACCGTGAAGGTTGGCGGGAAATCCGTCAATGAAATTCTGGAGTGGAAGACTGCCGATGGATTGGGTGATTCGGCTGATGTGAAAAAGACATTCAGCGAAACGCCGCCCAATATCTATGGCTATGGTCATACGCCCCTCTATGCGGATATGATGGACGCCATCATAAACGGACGTCAACCCTTGGTCAATGGAGAGGCCGGAAAAAGAGCGATGGAGCTGGTATTGGCGATCTATCAATCCGCCGCGCAGGGGATGCCCGTTAAGCTGCCGCTGGTAAGCGGGAAAACGCTGGACTATAAGGGACGGTTTCAAAATGAGTGAGGATTTTTATGTTCATGAGAGCAGTTATATTGACCCGGGTGTTACCATAGGAAACGGAACGAAAATATGGCACTTTTGTCATATTCAGCGGGGAACGAACATCGGGAACGATTGCACCCTGGGTCAGAATGTATATACTGGCGAAAATGTAAAAATTGGAAACGGCGTTAAGCTTCAAAATAACGTTTCGGTTTTTAGTGGGGTAGAGCTTGAAGACTATGTGTTCTGCGGGCCCTCCTGTGTATTCACTAATGATCTCAGCCCCAGGGCAAAGTACCCCAAAGGCGGGGCAAACTACTTAAAGACAGTTGTAAAAACAGGCGCAAGCATCGGGGCGAATGCGACGATATTGTGTAACCATATCATCGGACGCTGGGCGCTCATCGGGGCTGGCGCAGTGGTGGTATCGGATGTCCCCGACTATGCCATCATGACAGGCGTGCCGGCGAAGGTGACCGGGTGGGTCTGTGAATGTGGAAAACGGCTCGGGGAGAATTTGACCTGTACGTGCGGACGCGGCTATGAGAAAGGTGAGGAAGGATTGAGAGAGATAACATGCAGTTCCGGGATTTGAAGGCACAGTATCAGGCGCTAAAGCCGCAGATTGATTCTGCCATACAATCCGTATTGGATTCCTCTGCCTTTATTCTGGGCGGCCCGGTAACGGAATTGGAAGAAAAACTTGCAAATTATGTAGGGTGTAAACATTGTATCACTTGCGCAAATGGGACAGATGCGCTACAATTGTCACTGATGTCCCTGAATGTAGGCAGCGGAGATGCGGTGCTTGCGCCTGATTTTACTTTTTTCGCCACAGCGGGAGCGGCGTCGATTTTGAACGCACAGGTTGTACTCGTTGACATCGACGAGAGCACCTTTAATCTCTCTCCCAAGTCCCTGGAGAAAGCGATTCAGCGCACCCTTTTGGAGGGAAAATACACACCCAAGGTGATCGTTGCGGCGGACCTTTTTGGCTTACCGGCAGACTATCCTCAGATTAGACGGATTGCCCAAAAATACAACTTAAAAATTTTAGAAGATGGCGCCCAGGGCTTTGGCGGCAGAATCGGGAATCAACGGGCTGGCTCCTTTGGAGACATTGGAACCACATCGTTCTTCCCGGCAAAACCTTTGGGGTGTTACGGCGATGGGGGAGCCATTTTTACGGATGACAGCCGGATTGCAGATCGCCTGCGCTCGTTAAGAGCCCAGGGACGTTCCCCAGGCAGTAAGTATGAACATTGCGAAATCGGAATGAATTCCAGGCTGGACACGCTTCAGGCAGCGATTCTTTTGGAGAAGCTGAAGGCATTCGAACGGTATGAGCTGCAAGCGGTGAACCAGGTGGCAAAATGGTATACGGAGCGTTTGCACATGGTTGTGAAAACTCCCTTCGTTCCGGAGGGGTATTATTCCAGCTATGCCCAATATACGATCATGCTGAAGGATACGGAAACCAGAGACAGGGTGCAGCGGGAACTGAAGAAAAAGGATATTCCGTCCATGGTCTATTATCCCTTTGGGCTCCATCAGCAAAAACCGTATCAGAAAATGGGACGAAGCGACGAAGAGTTTCCTGCTGCAATGCATGCGGTAAGAACTGTGCTCAGTTTACCGATTCATCCGTACTTGAAAGAGGAAGACGTACAGCGCGTTGCAGAAGTAATTCTTGAAAACGCATAGCATAAAAGGAGCAAGTTCAGATGAGAATTCAAAGTATTTACCAGGCGTTGATTTCCGGGGATACAAAGCTGGCGGTGGTGGGCCTTGGCTATGTGGGCCTCCCGGTGGCGGTAGAGTTCTCAAAGTATGTCCAGGTCATCGGCTTTGATATTGATTCAAAGCGGATCAGCGCCTACAGGAATGGGATTGATCCAACAAACAGTGTTGGGGAAGAAATCCAAAATGCCTCCATCGAATTCACATCAGATGCCACCATGCTCCGAGAAGCCCAGTTTGTAATTGTGACGGTTCCAACGCCCACTACAGAGGACAGACGCCCCGATTTTACCGCCCTGATGCAGGCTTCCAGGACGGTAGGGGAAAACCTCGACCCAGGCGCCATCGTTGTCTTTGAATCCACGGTTTATCCGGGGATCACAGAAGAACTGTGTGCCCCCATGATTGAGCGGGCCTCCGGCCTGAAATGCGGAGAGCATTGGAAAATCGGATACAGCCCCGAGCGAATCAACCCTGGGGATCCGGTTCATACCTTCTCCACCATTCGCAAAATTGTATCGGGCATGGATGAGAAAACCGCAGAGGAGATTGAGAACGTATACGACCTCGCTGTGAAAGCCGGGACCTATCGTGTCTCCAGTATCCGAACAGCGGAAACGGTCAAGGTGATGGAAAACAGTCAGCGTGATGTGAATATTGCGTTTATGAATGAGTGCTCCAAAATCTGTTACAAGAGCCGCATTGATGCCCATGAGGTTTTTACCGCCATGAAAACCAAGTGGAATGCGCTGGATTTCCAACCCGGCTTGGTTGGCGGACACTGCGTGGGGGAAGATTCCTATTATTTGCTGGAGTATGCAAAGAAGATTGGCTGTGATATGCCGGTACTGTCTCACGGACGCTATACAAATGAGACCATGGCTGCTTATGTTGCGCACAGAGCAGTCAAGGAAATGCTGGCCGCCCGGAAGGATTTGAAGCAGGCAACGGTCTTGATCTGGGGGATCACATTCAAGGAGAATTGCTCGGATATTCGAAACAGCAAGGCTGCGGACTTAATTACTCAGCTGAAAACGTATCAAATACATCCCATAGTTACAGATGAATGGGCAGATCCCGGGGTCGTTCGGGAAATGTACGGTATCGAATTGACGCCCTTTGAGAAGCTGCCCCCGGCGGATTGCATCATTGTCGCGGTGGGCCATCGCGAGTATCAGTCCATAGCCGTAGAGCGGCTGCTGAGGATGTACAAAATGGAGCTGCGGAACGACGAGAAAATACTGTTGGACATTAAAAGCATTTATCCGTTGGAAGAGTTAACTGCTTCGGGCCTGCGTTTTTGGAGACTGTAAGCGGCAAAGCAAAATGAATGGACGATTGTCATGACAGGTATCATCGAGAAAAAGCTGCGTCAGCTTTGGCAGCAGCTCAAAAAAGGAATCCTGCACGTCTTTACGGCCAGCGTCCTCAATAAAATGATCGCCATGCTGAGCAGTATGGTTTTGACCAGAATGCTCGTGCAAAGCCAGTATGGCGTTTTAAGCTATGCCGGGAATGTGTATTCCTATGCAGCGCTGTTTACGGGCTTTGGGCTGGCAGTGGGAGCAATGCAGTTTGGCACGGAAAACCAGGGCAGGCCGGAGGAGAGCAGCTTCTACCGGTACTGTGCTAAAGCCGGAACGCTGGCCAATTTTGCAATCATTGCGCTGCTGTCCCTTATCTTCCTGCACCGGGAGCTGCCCATTGCCCAGGCAAAAAAATACGTTTATCTCTATCTTCCGCTCCTTTTAACGGGGTATCTGAACCAGCTTTTCCTGCTGATCCTTCGAAGTCAGAAGCTCTTCAAGACCTACGCCAGGCTGCTGACGGTACAGACGATTTTCACTGCCATTGGTACCTGTATTGGAGCAATTTGGGGCATCAATGGCGTATTTGTGGCAAAATATGTGGTCTCTCTTGTCGCTCTGGTCACTATTGGCTGGCTGATGCGAGAGACTTTGCAGCAAGTGATGCATGGGGGAAATTTGAATTCCCAACAGAAGAAGGAACTCTGGCGCTATAGCATCCTGAATAACGTAAGCAGCACCCTAAACAGCTTTTTGTTTTTAATTGACCTGTCCATGGTTGCGGCGCTGATGACCTGCGCCGAAGAAATCGCTGTTTATAAAGTCGCTACGCTGATCCCCAATGCCTTGACCTTTGTTCCCCAGAGTGTTGTGACCTGTGTGGTACCGGATATTATCGCCCATAATAAAAACAGCACCTGGCTAAAGGATACGTTTCGGAAAACCTTCAGCGGGATGCTGCTGTTTAATTTGCTTATCAGCGTGTGTCTGATCCTGGGTGCGCCGTGGATCATCCGGATCGTTGCAGGGAAGCAGTACCTTGCCGCAGTGGGGCCGTTCAGGATATTGATTGCTGGGTATTGTATTGCTGGAACATTTCGCTCTTTAAGCGTCAATTTCCTTGCGGCATTAAAAGTAGTCAGGGGAAACGCGGTTTGCAGTCTGATCACCTGTATAACGGATGTTGCACTGAATTATCTGTTGATCCCTAAGTTCGGATTATTGGGAGCAGCCTGCGCCACCTTTTTGGCAGAATTATCCGCGAGCCTTGTCACATTTGTCTGCCTGATGTATTCGCTGCATCGATTAAAAAGCGGAGAATAGATGGGAGCGAGACAGCAAAAGAGAAGATGAAGCTGGTGAAGTAACACCGAGCAAATAAGGCTTCTTTGATAGAGAATACGCTTTTCGAGCACGGAGAGGAAACAGAAAAATGAACCTATCAACAATACACCATATTGCCATCATCGTTTCGGATTACGAAACCTCAAAGGACTTCTATGTGAATAAGCTGGGCCTGCCAATTGTCCGGGAAAATTACCGTCCGGAGCGAAAGGATTGGAAGCTGGATCTGCGTGTCAATGAATTTACTGAGCTGGAAATCTTCGCAGAGCCTAATCCGCCGAAACGTGTGAGTCGGCCGGAAGCTTGTGGTTTGAGGCACCTGGCGTTCTATGTGGAGAATGTGGAGGAAACGGTGGGGGAGCTGGCCTCTTTCGGAATTGAATGTGAGCCCATCAGGACGGATACTTACACAGGGAAAAAGATGACTTTCTTCCATGATCCGGATGGTCTGCCGCTGGAGCTGCATGAGTAATCGGCTGCTCATAAATTGCACACAACAACTGAGGGCTTTCAGCAATGTGCCAGGGATTATCACTTGGCTTGAGATACGCTGATAGAGAAAAAATTAAGAAGGAATGGAGAAATGATATGAAATATTTTGATTTGGCAGGGAACAGAGCCTCTCGTGTGGCACAGGGCTGTATGAGGATAACTTCTTTGAATCCGCAGCAGCTGGATGCGTTGGTGAAACGGGATTTGGAGCTGGGAATCAACTTCTTCGACCATGCGGATATCTACGGAGGCGGAGAGTGCGAGCGGATGTTCGGTGAGTTTTTAAAGGAAAACCCTTCTCTCCGGGATGAAATGCTGATTCAGACAAAGTGCGCCATTCGACCGGATTGCTATGATTTTTCCAAAGAGCATATTCTTACCTCGGTGGAAGGAAGCCTGAAGCGGCTGAATATTGAAACCATTGATTTCCTGCTGCTCCATCGCCCGGACACGCTATGTGAGCCACAGGAGGTTGCGGAAGCTTTTTCTGTTTTGAGAGAGCAGGGAAAGGTACGAAATTTCGGTGTATCCAATGCAAATCCCTATCAGATTCAGCTGTTGAATCAATACCTGAATGAGAAAATCCTGATAAATCAGCTGCAATTTGGGCTGGGCCATACCACTATGGTAGACGCTGGCCTGAATGTGAATATGGACAACGATCCCGCGGTCAATCGTGACGGCGGTATCCTGGATTTTTGCCGATTGAATCGGATCACCATTCAGCCCTGGTCACCCTTCCAGTATGGCTTTTTCAGCGGCACCTTTATTGGAAATCCCAATTTCAAGGAACTGAACAGTAAGCTGGAGGAGATTTCGGAGAAATATGGCATTACACCTACGGGCCTTTCCATTGCCTGGATTCTGCGCCATCCTGCGTGTATGCAGCCAATTGTCGGTTCCGTTAATACAGAGCGTATGAAAGCGGTAGCGGATGCTTCCGATGTTACGATTACACGCCAGGAATGGTATGAACTATACTGCGCCACCGGGAAGACGTTGCCGTAAATTTGGTAATGAATGCGTAAAAAGATGCGTATTTCCTCATGAATGGCTGATGAAACCGGGACAAACGCTCATATACTGTCTCCTTTTTGGCTTCAGCGAAAAATATTCATGTATATGGTCATCATAATGGGGATCGTCAGGATACATACCAGCTCATTGAAAGCTACGCTTCCGGAGCTGAAGGTATTGTCCATCCCTACCATTTCCGTAAATGTGGCTGCGGCAGTCCCTGTCGGAGCCAATAGTCCAACCAAAACCACCAGAGCGATGGTTCTGTCTACCCGAAGAAGCAGTAAAAATGGTACCAGGAGCATTGGCCCGAGAATCAGCTTGTAAAACGCAATCAGGTAATAGGCACCGTTTTTGAAGCACTTGCTCAATTGAATTCGGGCAATATATCCTCCGGCGAGGATTAACCCGATGGGAGAATTCAGAGCTGTCAGCTTTTCCAGAGGTGTATAAATCACCTCCGGGATGTGGAAGGGAAGCATAACAAGGAGGATACCTGCCAGCACTCCAAGCACTGCCGGGTTCAGAAAAATGCTTTTCAGACTCGTTTTCTCACTAAGAATACCAATGCCATAGGTCCACAACAGAATATTGGAGACCACAATATGGGCGGAGATTAAAAAAACGCCTTCGCTTCCAAAGAGAGACTGTGCAATGACGAGACCAAAAATTGCGTTGTTAGGGATCAAGGCACACAATCGTTTTTGCTGATAGTCCGTGCAGTTTTTGGGGATCACCACAGTGATCAGCAGAATAATCATCCCAAATCCCAAAAATGTAAGGACAAATACCTGTCCCCATTCCATGCTTTTGGATAACTGGAACTGTTCTTTGAATGACAGGGCAATCGATAGTGGAATTGTATACTTCATGGTAAGGGATGCGAAATCCCGTATAGACTGGTCGCTGAGGACTTTTTTCCCATAACAGTAATAACCAAAACCCATGCAGATGCCCATGATCAGCATTTGGTTCAACACCAAAATAACAATTTCTTTCATACACAGCCTCTTTTCAAAAATACGGGACAGCGGAAGCTGTCCCGTCCTCATTTACTTCAGTTTGTGAGTGCGAAGAAATTCCTGAACCTGCTCCATATTCTGAACCCCGGTAGAGGATCCCAGGGATGCTACGGTCATTCCGGCGGTTGCCGTGGCAAATACGGCACTGTCATAGAAAGAGCATCCCCTTAGAATAGAGGAGATAAAGCCGGCAGCGAAATTATCGCCGGCACCGACGGTGTCCACCAGCTTCACATCAAAGGTAGACAGGTAATGGGATTGGGCTCCATCTGTGATGTAACTTCCTTTGCTGCCAAGTTTGACGATTACATGTCCTATACCCAGATTCATGAAATACTTCGCTATTTCCTCAGGCGTTTTCTGACCGGAATAGAATTCTGCCTCATCCTGATTAATAAACAGATAGTCCAGGTAAGGCATAGCCGTCTTGAAGGATTCAAAGCTGCCGGTTTTGTTCAGCTTGTTATCGGCGAAGGTTAGCGCTCCAGCGGATTTTGCTTTTTGAAGAATCTCCGTCAGTTTCTCATCGTTGATTTTTGGGAAGCAGAACAAACTGCAGAAGGAGACTGCTTTCACTCCGGAAAATGAGTCAAAGTTCACATTGTCTATATCGAATCTCCTGTTGGAGGAATCGTCTGTACTTGGACACATATGTCGTTCGTCATTTTCCCCTACCATTACCACAACCGTTGCTGTGGAGCAGTTGTCACGGATTTTCAGGGACTTCAGATCCACACCTTGATCCGTCAGCACCTTTTGAATACATTTTCCGGCATCATCATCTCCTACGCTTCCCATGAAGGCAACCTTATGCCCAAGTCGGGACAGCGTCATCGATTGATTTACTGCATCACCACCCACACACAGTCTGGTATGCAAGGGCTTGGTAGTTTCTTGTCGGAAGAAGACATCGAAGTCCACCCCCATCACGGAAATATCTACACTGCACAGCCCCATGCAAATGATCTCATTTTGTCTGTCCATAGTTCACCGCCTGTCAATCAAAAGCGATGACTGCTTTCACAACGTCCATTTTGTTGTTCAGGGCTTCGTCAAATGCCTGAAGACTGTCTTCAAAGGGATAGATGTGAGACGCAATAGAGGAGATGTGAATTTTTCCTTCATTGATTGCACGAATGGCCACAGGATATTGGTTCCGGTATCGGAAAACGGTGACAGTGCGCACTTCCTTCAGCATGACTGCCCGGGCAGGATATTGATACTCTCCCGCCATAGAACTGACAAAGGCAATCGTCGTGTCAGCCTTTGCCATAAAGTAGCATTGCTCAACAATCATCGGCGCACCGGCGCACTCCAGAATGATATCCGGCCCATCACCAAGCAGCCGCCAAACCTCCGCCACAGGATCTGTTTTTTTGGAGTTGATGACAAAATCCGCTCCCAATTCCTTTGCCTTTTCCAAACGCTTGTCAAAAATGTCAATCACAATAACGGTGCTGGCGCCTCTGGCCTTGGCGGCCATCATGTTTACCAGACCGATGCACCCGGAGCCAAATACCACAACCGTATTGCCAAGCTTCACATCTGCCAGCTCACAGGCATGCAGACCCACTGCCAGAGGCTCGATCAGCGCACCTTCCAGGGTACTGACATTTTCGGGAAGCTTATAGCACAGATTTGCCGGGTGACTGAAATATCTTCGAAACGCGCCAATGTTTGGAGGGGAGGAAATGAACTGCATATTTCGGCATAGGTTGTACATTCCTCTTCGACAATAATCACAATGACCGCAGGGGACACCGGGCTCTGCCGCGACCAGGTCGCCAACCTGTAAGCCGGTGACGGCACTGCCGACCTCCACCACTTCTCCGGCGACCTCGTGGCCGACAACGATAGGAAGCTCCCAGGGACGTGCCTTGAATTCAGGCCGGGCGTTGTCGTAAAAATGCAAATCGGATCCGCAAATGCCGACATGCCGCGTTTTAATTAAAACCTGATCCGGTTTTAACTTTGGTATCTCAATAGGTCTGATTTCCATTTGATGAGAATCAACAATATACAGGGCTTCATTTTTCAAAATTCACCCAACTCCTTTCAGGGGTGTCTTTTTTTGTCAGCAAAGGCCGTATTTCCTGACCTTTGCTGACGGATACTTTGGAGACGAACATTTTCAGCGTCTGGGAAGGGGTCAGGGAACCAGAACGATTTTTGCGCCTTCTCCGCGCTTCAGCATTTCAAAGCCTTCCTGCCAGTTGTCCAGCGGAATCTCAGCGGTGACAGAGGAAGCAAGATCCAGCATATTTGCCTCGGCCAGCCGCAGACAGTTTCTCCATGTTTCAGAGTTGTAGCCCTGATGACCTCGGATAGAGATGGCTTTCTGATTCAAAATATCCAGACTGATGTTCAGCGGCGCGGGATGGAAGCCCACACGAACCAGGCGGCCCTTTGCACGGAGCATTTTCAGACCATATTCTGTCAGTATTGGTGGACCGGCAACCTCTGCTACCGCATCCACGCGGTTGTGTCCGCCCATGATTCTTGCCACGGCCTCCACAATATCCTCTTCCTCGTCAGAACAAAGCAGATGTGTGGCGCCGTATTTTTTGGCTACCTCAAAGCGGCATTTGCGGTCGGCCTTCATGCCGATCATGATGATTTTGGTAGCGCCGCAAAGCTTTGCCATCTGCACGGACATCAGGCCGAGGGGGCCGGGGCCGAATACCACAATGGCTTCACCGGGGCGGATGTTTAGCTCCTGTACAACGGTTTTATAGCCGTTGGCAGCTGGCTCCATAGCAGAAGCTTCAGGGAATGTGACATTATCTGGCAGGTGCATCAAAGTGCTGGGGAAGCGCTTGAGGGTGTCCCCGGGGATCCGTACATATTCCGCAAACCCACCAGGGTAGCCATCATTAACGCCAATACATGTGCGTTCCAGGCAGTTCACAAAATCACCTTCATTACAGGCAGGGCATCGTCCGCAGGCATAACCGGTATTGTCGGTTACCACACGGTCACCCACCTTCCAATAGGGATCTGCGTTCTTGCCTATTTTCGCAATGATCCCGGCAAATTCATGGCCCATGATCATGGGCCTGGAGGGAACATAGCCGCCCTTGCCAATATACCGCTTGAAATCTCCGCCGCAGATGCCGCAGCTTTTTACCTCCAAAAGAATATCGTCATCGCCGATCTGCGGAATGGGGGTCTCCCGCAGCTCCATATTTCCGGCTCTGTCCAGCAGAAACAATCCCCGCATTGTTGTTTTTTCCATATAACCAGCTATCCTTTCTTTTCGTTACGTTTTTTCGATTTTCTTTCGGATCACAATTACCATAGATACGGAAATGAACAGGATACTTCCCAGCACCAGATCCTTCAGCCAGGAGGGAGCGCTGAGCATGGTCATACCATTGTTGACAATGGCCAGGAGAATGGACCCAACAATGGTTCCAGGCACATTAAACACTCCGATTTTGTTAAACATAGCGCCGATCATAACCACCATAATGCACATGGTCATCATGGAAGCACCCAGGGTAGGGGTACAGCCGTTGGACATGGAACCCTGAACAATTCCGGCAAGTCCGCAAAGAAGGCCACAGAGGATAAAGCCCTTGTATTTCTGCACCTGGGCATTGATTCCAATGTACTTGCAGGCTGTGGGGTTGGAACCAACCGCATACAGATATTTGCCGCTTCGGGTCATCTCCGTGTAGAAAATCATGACGGCACATACAACGATCAATACAACCAGGGGCATTGGGATAATACCGAACAGATATCCCTGTCCAAGGAAGGTGTAGTAGGATACGGTTACACTGGACATGCCCAAAAGATCCGTACCGTCACACAGCATTTTCGCGAATCCGGATAGGGCAAAGGAGGTACCGAAGGTGGCACAGAACGCCGGAATCCGACCGTTGACATGGAGAACCGCGTTGATCAGACCCAGCAGGGCACAGCACAGCAGGGTCAGCAGGATCGACACAAAATAGTTAATCTCCAGAAATTTTGTGAACACGACCATAAACACCGCACCCATGGTCATAATGGAACCGGCTGACAGGTCGAACTCTCCGGAGGATAGAACACAGGTTGCGCCAATGCCGGCGATGGCAGTCAGACAGGCGGAACTGGCAATGTTGAGCAGGTTTTTCGGCTGAAGCGTATTCGGTTCCGCAATGCCAAACATCAGCAGTACACCCATGGTAAAGAGCAACAGCCAAAATCTGCCCACATAATCAAACACTTTCTTTTTGTTCATATGTGTTTCTCCTTATTCTGCTGTGAAGGAAACCTTCGGCAGACCATCCTCCCGGATTGCTGCCACAATCAGAAGCGCGATTACCAGCAAAATGCCTTGCACGATTTCCTTATAGTAGTAGCTGCCGCCGATGGTGATAACACCGTTTTGGATGGCAACGATCAGAATTGCCGCGATCACAGAACCGGGTACGTTGTATTTGCCAATCTTCCAGAACGCAGCACTCAGAACCGTTGCGCAGATGCCCGGAAACTTGTAATATGTGCCCATGGTCATGTTAACGTTATTGAAAAGTGACAGCAGGATGATACCGCCAACACCACAGAATCCACCGCATATGGCAAAGGCCTTGACCTTTTCCCGTTCCACGTTAATGCCCACCTGGCGGGCCGTTGCCGCATTGGCACCTACCGCAAAATTATAGCGACCCTGGCGGGTATGCTCCTTGTAGAAGTGGGCAATTACCGCAATCAAAATGAAGACGATGGCCGGCATGGGGATGACACCGGAGACCTGCGTCTGCCCCAGGAAGATGAAATTCTTCCCCCAGTTGCTGGAATAGAGCACTGCGTTATTTGTGGCAAACCGGCAGAAGCTGGTAAGAATCATTTCCAGAGTAACGGTACACAGGAACGAGGACATCTTCAGCTTATTGATGGCAACGCCCATGAGTGCGCCGATCACCATAGAGGCAGCAATGGGGACAATCAGCATAGGCCAGTAGAACTGGTCAGGGACATACATCATGATAAGACCCATGATAGTCGCCGCTACCGTCGCTTGTGTGCCAACAGCAAAGTTTGTTTCACCGGTACACTGGACAAAGGATCCGCCAATGCCAAGGATACCAACGATGCTGGCGGTTCTGAGGATGTCCAGAATATTGGTGTAGCTTAAAAAGGAAGGATTGATGCTTCCAAACAGCACAAAGGTCAGAATCAAAGCCACCAGAAGAAAATAGTTGGCAAATTTTCCGGATAAATTATGTAAGTTTATCTTTTTCATACTTTTCTACCTCTGATCGCGGTTTCTAGAATGGTAGACTTGTCCATGGCGTTTTCCCGGCGGAATTCGTCAATCACATTTCCGCCTGCAAAAACATAGATCCGATCACAGGCAATCAGCAGCTCGTCCAGCTCCGAGGAGATAAATACGATGCTCATGTCCTGGTTTTCTGCCAGCTCACGCATGTGGAGATAGATCTCATTTTTTGCGCCCACGTCCATACCTGTGGTGGGTTCATCCAGGCACAGAAGGCGGCAGCCCTCAATCTCAATGGAACGCCCAATGATAATCTTCTGCATATTGCCGCCGCTGAGATCGGATATTTTTTGGTTGGGGCTGCTGTACTTGACGTAATTTTTCTTTAAGACCATGTCAGCAAATTCTCTGCACTTGGCCTGGTTGACGACTCCAATGTGTTTTGAAGCCAGATGGGCCTTATAAAACAGGGAACAAATATTCTCCACCAGAGAGAAGGTTTTGAAAACAGCATTGCGCCGAATCTCGGGCGTCAGGATCATGCCCTTTTGGATCATCTTGAAGGGCGTTACCTTTCGGTTGATGACCTCACCCTCAAAGCGGAAGGTGGATTCCATCCGACGCAGACCGTACAGACATTCAAAGGTCTCCGTCCTTCCGGCTCCGACAAGACCATAGAATCCAACCACTTCGCCCGAGCGTACGTCAAATTTGACATCATGATCCTTGTGACCATAACGCAGACCGTCCACATCCAGACGAACCTGCCGCTCTTCAAAGGGTTTTGAATTGACTGTGACCGGCTTCAAAGAACCGGTGCGAAGCATGGCGGTAATGCATTCCTCCTGAGAGACTTCGTCCTTTGGCTTCTGAAGCATCAGACGGCCATCCGTCAGAACAACGATTTCATCGGAAATCTGATAGACCTCATTGATTTTATGGGATATAAAGATTACAGAAATCCCCATGGTGTCCTTCAGGCTCATTACGAAATCCAGAAATGGTTCGATTTCACCTTCGCCAAGGGAGGCGGTAGGCTCGTCCAGAATCAGCAGCTTGGGTTTATTGTAAATGGCGCGCATAATCTCAACCAGCTGCTTTTCACCTGCTCCCAGTTCACCGACCGGGACATCCAAGGGCACACCTACATTCAGCTGTGCCTTAATCTCCTCAGCAACCCGAAGCGTTTCTTTCTCATCAATAAAACCACCCTTTGATGGCTCCATGTTCAGCACAATATTCTGTGCGCCTGTGAGCATGTCGACCAGATTCCGCTCCTGATAAACCATGCTGATGCCTGCATTCATGGAGTCTGACACAGTCTTAAAATGCACCTGCTCGCCATTCATGAGGATTTGGCCTTCATCCGGCTGATACATACCTGTCAGCATCTTGCAAAGCGTACTTTTTCCCGCACCGTTCTCTCCGATAATGGAGACAATCTGTCTATGGCCAATTGAAAAGTTGATATCTCCGTTGGCGATGACGCCCGGAAAACGCTTCGTGATATGCTTTAATTCCAACAATTTATTCTCAGTCATAGCAAACCTCTTTTATTCGCTCAGAGGGGAATGTGGCATTCCCCTCTGAGCATGGATGTAGCTCCGTTCAAAGCTCAGATGAATCAGGACTTAACCCACTCCTGAACGGTGTATACACCGGGACCGTCGTTCCAGTTGTACCATGCGTCAGTATCGGTGGGATCATAATAGTCAAATGCCTCATGGATGATAGCGCCAATGGGCAGGGTGTCTTTCGCGGTGGTGATGGTTCCGGTGAAGGTTACCGTCTCGCCCCACTTGCTGATGGGACAACCCGGATCGCCGGGCTCCAGCCCCTTAACCTGAATGGCATCAATAATTTCGAATACGTTGTGGGTATAAAGCTCAAAGGGCTGGCTGTAGGAATACTTAAAGGCAGTGCCGTTACGCAGATAGGCAAAGGCCCGGTTGCCGCCATCGATGCCGCAGGTGATAATGTGATCGTTGCCTGCCTGTGCTACGGCTTCCGCGGAGTTAACGCCGAAGGTATCCGCACCGGTGAAGATCAGATCCAGTTCCTCACCATACTTCTGAATCCAGGCCTGAGCAATTTCATAGCAGGACTGGGCGGCAGACAAGCCGGAGGCAGTCCAGTCCTGAACGGACAACAGCTTCAGGTTGGGGTAGGCGCCGCTTTCAATCAAAGCAATGGCAGGGTCGCAGCGCTCGATCATCAGCTGCTGATTTCTTCCTTCAATGACACAGATGTTTAAATCCCAGCTATAGTCCTCACCGATCCGGTACAGAAGCTGCATACCGGCAACACCATTGGGCATTGTGCAGTTGGAAATAATGCCATCAACGACCTGGTTATCGTTGCAGTAAACGCCGATACCAGCCTGACGGGCGGAACGGAACAGATCAGCCTTGGCCTCCTGAGAGGATCCGGAGCCGACAATAATGGCATCCACACCCTGGTTTACCAGGTTCTGGAAGGTATCACGGAAATTATTATCCTCTTCATATACGACTTCGACCAATTCCCAACCTCTGTGGGCGGCTTCAATTGCGGCCTGATTCAGGGAGCGATGGGTAGCTTCTGAGTTTTTGGACTGAACCATGTATCCAACCTTCAGAGAATCCTTGATTACAGGGTGTTCGTATACGTTCATCGTGGTAGCTTTCGCCGCTTCCGCTTTCTTCTCGGAGCTTCCCGTGTTGCTGTTTGCGGCGGGTGCCTCAGTTGCTTTGGAAGCTTCGGCAGGCTTGGAGCCGCTGCAGGCGGCCATGGACAGGAGCAGGAGCATTGCCAGTGTCAACGCCAGGATTTTCTTCATGCTTTTCATAGTACCCTCCTAATTTTAAATATTGTTTGGTTTTATCTGATTCCACCCCCGCCAGGGCGGCCTGCCCCTGCCGGGAGGCGGTATCATACAAAAGAATAAAGTGAGAAAGTCTTCAGTCTTGACGCAGGGCAGCAGTGTTATACAGAGCAAACAGCTTCTTGGCTTCCACGATCATGCTCTCCTGAGCAACCTTCATTGCGTCGCCCATAGAATACTTTCCGCCCTCGTGAGCAACGATTGCTTCCTTCATGGCAGCAACCGCAGCCAGCTGCATATATGTTACATAGTTCACCTTGTTGATACCGTTGGTCACCGCCAGGTGAAACTGCTCATCAGGCAGCCCGGAGCCGCCGTGCATAACCAGGGGAAGGGAGCCTACCGCGCATCGGATTTTCTTCAACCGCGGGATGTCCAGCTTCGGCGTGCCCTGGTAGATGCCGTGCATGGTGCCGATGGAAATGGCCAGGGCGTCAACGCCGGTTGCTTCCGCGAACATTGCCGCGTCGTCAGGTTCGGTATAGACCGCGTTACCGCCGTCTCCTTCGTGTTTGGATTCCGCAAGGGAGCCTACATGGCCGATTTCGCCTTCCACACTGACGCCCGCAGCATGGGCCATTTTCACGATTTCTCTGGTAGCCGCAATGTTGTCCTCATGGGGGAGGGTGGAACCGTCAAACATAATACTGGGTACCCCATAGCTCAGAAATTCAGCACATTGCTTGAAATTACGGCCATGATCCAGGATTAGCGTAACCGGAACACTGACCGCGCGGCACATGTCCTTCAGGAACCGCAGATACAGCTCATAATTCCCATGGAAAAGGTTAGTGGCTACGGGATGCACCAGCAGGATCAAAGGTACCTTCAATTCCTCAGCCGCCATCATGCAGGCTTCGGAGGTGACCAGGTCGCCGCCCCAGAATGCAGGTACCGCGCAATTTTTCTTAACAGCCTCGTCCAGGATCTCTTTTAATGTAACCAGTGCCATACTCGCGTCTCCTTTTAAATGCCATTTGCCGCAATGGCGTCATCAATCAGCTTCATTTCCTCCTGGGCCAGTTCCCAGTTCATGCCGCCGCAGTTTTCAATCGCTTCCGCTTCCGAGCGAACACCCACCAGGGCAGTAGATACATAATCCTTCTGAATCTGCCAGTTCACCGCGATCTGCGCCAAAGGGCAATTACCATGGTTGACAGAGATCTGATCCATTACGTCAATCAGCTTCATGATCCGGGAGAACTTCGGCTCCTTGAAATAGTCATAGACATAGCTCCTGACGTCTGTATCCGGGAAATTGGGGCAGGTGCGGAACGCACCGGTCAGAATTCCCGCACCCAGGGAGCCGTGGGTCATTACGCCGATCCCATGCTCAGCAGCCCATTCCATCAGTTCCTGATTTGAACGGGAAACCATGGAATACTGAATCTGGATAGCACTGATTTCCGCGTATTTGCAGGCCTCCTTCAGCATATCAAGATCGTAATTGGATACACCGATGAAGCGAACCTTACCCTGCTTCTTCAGGGTGTTTAACGCGTCCATGGTCTCGGCAATGGGGGTGTTGGGGTCAGGCTGGTGAACCAGGTACATATCAAGATAGTCAAGACCAAGCCGCTCCAGGGAGATATCACAGCTTCTGAGCATATTTTCTCTCCCAGCGTCCCGGACAACCTTCCCGTCCCGAAGCACAAAACAGCCCTTACTTGTAACGTATACCTTATCCCGGAATTCCCCAATGATTTTTCCCAGTGTTCGCTCAGACTCACCGCCGCCGTAGTTAATGGCAGTGTCAATGTGGTTTGCACCCAATTCCACCATTTTGCGGATGGCTTTCACATACGCATCTTTCCCGGTTTCTCCCCAGGCTGCGTTTCCTACGGCATAGGTGCCGATGGTAAGGGCCGAGATATCCAAGCCTGTGTTGCCAAATTTCTTGTATCGCATAAAACACCTCCAAAAAATATAAAAAGCCCCCTATGATAAACATAGGAGGCAAACATAACCTACTTATACAGCAACCAGACAGGAGTTACTGAACAATATGAACTTATAATCAGAGTATAGCAGAAAAAGATTCAAAAAGCAATTGCCAAATATTGACAAATTGCATGTGCTTTTTTGTCTAACCTGCTGATTTATTGCTGCTGAACAGGTTCTTTTTGGGGATTTTCATAGTAGCGGTTGTTCCATGCTCATTCTGATAGCTTATCGTACCGCCAACACTGGCCATGGCGAAGTTAACAATCTGCAAACCATTGGATTCTTTACTGAGGTTTTTCAGTTTTTCATCGCTGATCCCAATACCATTATCTGAAACAATAATCTCTACCATATCTCCCGTACTCAGGCAGTCAATACGAATCTGATCCTGGGCGCTGCGCTCAGGAAACGCATGCTTGATGCTGTTGCTGATCAGCTCATTTACCGCCAAAGCGATAAAGGTAGCCTTATCATAGGACAGCATGATTGAATCCGAATGGATCACCAGCTCCACACCGAATACCTGATAGAATTTTTCGATACCGTCGATAATGGTATTTAACGACACAATAGACTCGCTTCGTTCACCGCCTGCGGTTATGATTTCATGAACCAGGGAAATGCTGCGAATCCGGGAAACAGTGGCGTCAATAAAGTCATTGGTGCCCTGTACGGTAGGGGGATGCTTCATCATCACCTGCTTCTGCATATACAAAAGAGAGATGATCATTTGCAGGTTGTTTTTGATTCGATGGTTGCTTTCCTGAAGCAGCATAGATTTGGTCTTGACCTTGGAGGACTCAAAGGTAATCAGCACGTCGTTGACAATGGTGGAAAGCAGCAGATCTGTTTTCCTGGTGACCTGGAACTGGCGCTGATATCCGACCAAAATGCCTCCGATGATTCCCATGGTCTCCTCCTCCTTAATAGGAGCGTAAATCAGAGTGGAGTAGGGAATTGGTTCACTGAAGGCACTTTCCACGTTTTGAATGGTAACCTTTTCCTTCAAATGGTCATCCAGCATGGCATCCAGCAGTACACTTGGAAGCGTCTCTTTTTCCGGATAGGAGATGGTAAGCCGTTCCCCCTGGACATCCTTCAGTAAAATGCTGCAAAAGTCTCCACCAAGCAGTGTGGCGGTCTTTTTCGCGTACTGATGAATTTTCTGTTGCAGCTCCATGGCGGAATAAATCAGCTCTCTGGCGCTGACAATGGCATTGAGAACTTCTATGGTATCCATATCATCTGCAAGCTCTGTATCCAATCCTGCCATAAGCTCCATCAGGTGCTTGGGACTGCTGCGTACCTGAACGGTTGGGTAGCTACCGATGATCATTCCGTTTTCCACCACAGAGATCCGATCGGAGATGAGCAGAGCATCCTCCAGTTTGGAGGTCAGGTAGATGATGCCAACGCCGTGACCGGCAATTTTTTTAATGACCGAGACAGCCGTTCTTTGCAGGTTATTGTCGATATGAAACAGGGACTCATACAGCACGAGAATCGGACGCCCGCTGGCATAGCCCCGGGCAATCTCCAAAATCTTTTTCTCGCTGGAGCTCAAATCCTGAACCCGGGCCTTGGGATCGATCTCAATGCCCAGCTCATTTAACAGAGCAACAGTCTTTTTATAGGCGCCAAAAGAGGAATAGTGGATAAACAGGTTGTTGGCAATGGAGAATTCCGGGAATAAGCCGGCGCGATGTGTAACGGTACAGCTGTAATTTTTCAGTTGTCCGTAATCCAACTCTTTTCCATTGATCACTACCTGGGTTTTCAAATCAAAATTCCCGGAGATCAAATCGGTGAGGTTATTCATGTCATAGCTTCGTCCGCTCATTAGCGCATGAATCTCCCCACTTTTCAGTGACAGGTTGAGATTATCAAAAATTTGTCTGCCGTTGCGGGAATACGTCAGGTTACGGAAAGATAAAACCTCATGGGTAGCGGCTGGCTCTGATTTGTAAGTTGTCATAAGCGGCGTTTCTCCATACAGTAGAATGCCAATCAGAATTTCAGATTATTGCTGGCTTCCACAATGTCCCTGGCAATTTTGATCAGCTTCGTGTTGGTGTCACGGCTCTTTTTTTGGAGGCGAGCCATGGCCTGGGCCTCGGTCAGACCATTCATTCGCATGATGATGCCCTTTGCGCGCTCTATGATTTTCCGTTCTGCCAGTTCCTGGGTCTTTCCTGTCAAAGCATGGCGAATCGATTGATTTTCGCTGAAGCGATCATAGGCAATCTTAATGCAAGCGCCCAGCTCATTCGCCCCAACGGGCTTTTGAATATAACCGTAGATGTTTTCGATTCCCTCGGTGTTGAGCATTTTCTCGGAACTATACCCTGTGACAATAATGACAGGAACATTACACAATTCGTTTAGCTTCTTCGCGGTAGCAATTCCATCTTGCTTTGGCAGGTTCACATCCATCAGGACAATATCCAGTTCATCCTTATGCGAGCAAATCTTGCGAACAGCTTCCTCACCATCCAGGGCAGTGCCGACTACGCTGTGACCCATCTCCTCTAGCATTGCACAGAATCCACCTGCCTCAATGGCATTGTCCTCAACGATAAAAACCCGTAAATGCTGCATTATACATGCCCTCCTGATTTTTTACTTTCCATAGAACGTTATATTTTCGTCTATATTTAAAAAATTAGCCAAATAATTGATATAAAATTATACATTTTGCCTATTTTGTATTATACGGAACTTGAGAAGAGTTGTCAAGCCCTTGTTTCCTTCATAGCCATTCTCGCGGCTTTTATGCATATCGCTTAGAATAGCGCATTTAAAATAAACATAAAGATTATGTGATCAAGTCACGGAAATTCAATTTCAAAGCGGGTATACTGATATCACCAAGAGTAAAGGAGCGATGGACTATGTCGATCATGAATTTAAATGCAGAGAATTATCATAAGTATATCCAGGGAATTCAGCCTGTTCTGGTGGAATTTTCAGCCCCATGGTGTGTGTATTGCCGTCGCCTGGCGCCTGCTTTTGAGGCTGCGGCCCAGCAGTATCAGGGAAAAATTCTCTTTGCCACTGTTAATATTGACGATGAGGAAGAATTGGCGGAAGAAGAAAAGATCGAGCTGGTTCCGACTCTGCTGCTGTATCAGAATGGGAAGCTTCTTGGATCTACTGTGGCACCGGAATCCAAGGCTCAGTTGGAAACCTTCATCGAGGGAACATTGTCTTCACAGGGGCAGGAAAGCAATGAAGCAGAGCGTGTCTATGATATGCTGGTTGTTGGCGGAGGCCCCGGAGGCTATACAGCGGCCCTTTATGCAGCCAGAGCGGGGCTGAATACCGTGGTTCTGGAAAAGCTGTCTGCCGGCGGGCAGATGGCTCTGACCGAACAGATCGATAACTACCCTGGCTTTGAAGAGGGAATTGACGGCTTCTCTCTGGGTGAAAAAATGAAACGGGGAACAGA